>JAICUS010000215.1 GCA_025935735.1 Solirubrobacteraceae bacterium
ACGAGCAGCTTGTGCGAGAGCGCCTCGGCGTCGGCGGGCGGCTGCTTCTCGGTGGGCAGGAGGTACTGGCTCAGGCGCGTCATGCGGGCGCAGAGCCTAGTGGCACATGCGTGGTGATAGAACGCTCCCAGCAAGGTTCGAAGCCCATCCGGAGGTGCCGATGGCGTACGAAGTTCCGCCGCTGCCATACGACTACGACGCGTTGGAGCCGCACATCGACGAGCAGACGATGCGGATCCACCACGACAAGCACCATCAGGCCTACGTCGACAAGGCGAACGCCGCCCTCGACGGGACCGACTGGGACGGCAAGCCCATCGAGGACGTCCTGGGGAGCCTCGACTCGCTGCCGGCCGACAAGCAGACCGCGGTGCGCAACCACGGCGGCGGCCACTACAACCACACGCTGTTCTGGGAGTCGATGTCGCCCGACGGCGGCGGCGAGCCCGGCGGCGCGCTGCTGGAGGCGATCAACAGCGCCTTCGGCTCCTTCGACGAGCTCAAGCAGAAGATGAACGCCACCGGCGCCGCCCAGTTCGGCTCCGGCTGGGCCTGGCTGGTCCACGACGGCTCCGGGCTGGCGGTGGTCGGCTCGGCCAACCAGGACAACCCGATCTCCAAGGGCCAGACGCCGCTGCTGGGCGTCGACGTGTGGGAGCACGCCTACTACCTCAAGTACCAGAACAAGCGCCCCGACTACCTCCAGGCCTGGTGGAACACCGTGGACTGGAACAAGGTGGCTGAGCGCTTCGCGGCCGTGTCGTAAGCCACCCGACCGCAACTCCCGTCCGGGTGCGGCGTTGGAATGTCTCTGATGACTCAGACACGACGACGCCGCGCCGCGCGGGTCCTTGCGGCGGCTGCGGTCCTCGCCGCGTTGCCTGCTGCCAGCGCCCACGCGTCGACCAATCAGCGGTCGATCATCCAGGACGACCGGCACCTCCTGCTGATGGGGTCCGACGTCCAGGCGCAGTACCTCAACGATGCCCAGGCGCTGGGCGCCGACATCGTGCGGGCCAACGTGGCATGGGCGAAGTTCGCCCCCAAGCCACGCAGCAAGAAGCGGCCCAAGCACTTCAACGGGGCCAACCCGAAGGCCTACGGCAAGCGGCTCGCCATCCTCGATTCCCTGGTGTCCGCCGCGCAGGCGCGCGGGCTGCAGGTGCTGCTCACCCCCACGGGCCCAGGCCCCAAGTGGGCGTCGCGCTGCGCGCACAAGACCTCGACCTGCAAGCCGTCCTCCACCGAGTTCGGCCGCTTCGTGCGGGCGCTGGGCAAGCGCTATCGCAGCGTGAAGCTGTGGTCGATCTGGAACGAGCCGAACCTGAAGGCCTGGCTGAGCCCGCAGTACACGGCGCGCGGCAGCCACCCGGTGCTCGAGTCGGCCGTGCTGTACCGGTCGCTGGCCCGCTCGGCCATCGCCGCGCTGCGCGCGACCGGCCACAAGCGGCACACGATCCTGCTGGGCGAGACGGCCCCGGTGGGCCTCGACCCCGCGGTCTGCAACCTGCGCCCGTCGCGGTCGCGCCCGGGCTGCATCTCCAGGCGCCCGAGCTCGCGCCCCGAGGACTTCCTGCGCGCGCTGTTCTGTCTCAAGAGCAACGGCCACAGCCTGACCGGCTCGGCGCGGCGCGATGAGCACTGCACCGGCCACTACTCCAAGTTCCGGGTCAGCGGCTTCGCCCATCACCCGTACACCAGCGGGGCCGCGCAGCCGCCGCTGTCGCGCCCGAGTGCGCACAACATCACGATCGCGGTGACGTCGCGGCTCACGCGGCTGCTCGACCAGGCCGGCCGGCGGGGGCGCATCCCCTCGAAGCTCCCGATCTACTTCACCGAGAACGGCTGGCAGACCAACCCGCCGGACCGCACGTTCGGCGTCTCGTTCGCCCAGCAGGCGGCCTACATGAACCAGTCCGACTGGATCTCCTACCGCAACCGGCGGGTCAGGTCCGTCTCGCAGTACGAGATCGTCGACGATCCGCTCAACGCGGCCTTCCAGACTGGTGTCCGGCTTGCAGACGGCACGCCGAAGCCCTCCTATGATGCATACCGGCTGCCGATCTGGGTCTCGGGCAAGGGGTCAAAGGCGAAGGTGTACGGCCAGGTGCGCCCGGCCGCCGACTCGACGCCACAGACCGTGGAGATCCAGCACGCGGCCGGGGCCGGCTCCGCCTTCCAGACGGTGCAGACGGTGACGGTGAGCTCGAAGAAGGGACAGTTCACCCAGCCGGTCCCCAACCAGGGCGGGCTCTGGCGCCTGCGCTGGAACGGAATCGTGTCCCGTGAAGCGGAGGTGGCGCCACGATGAGGCTCGCTCGCATCCTGATCCTGATTGCAACCACGGCGGCAGCCGTGCTGGCCGCGACCGCGCCGGCGCGCGCGGCGCTGCTGGAAACCGACATCGAGGACGAGCGTTTGCTGCTCTCAGGCAGCATCGAGGGCCCGTTCGCGGCCGCGCAGTGGAACCAGCTCGGGATCAAGTCCGTGCGGGTCCAGGCGCACTGGTGGGAGATCGCCCCCGACGGGCGCAGCACCCACAAGCCCAGGGGCTTCGACGCCTCGGACCCGAACGCGCCCGGCTACAACTGGGGCCCGGTCGACCACTCGGTCGCCGTGGTGGTGGCCGCCGGGATGAAGCCGATGCTGACGATCACCGGGCCCGGCCCGGTGTGGGCGAGCTCCTCGCCGCGCCGGCACAACATCTACTACAAGCCCAAGCCGTCGGAGTTCGCGCGCTTCGCCACCGCGGCGGCCAAGCGCTACGGCGCGATGGTCGACCGCTACCTGATCTACAACGAGCCCAACCAGAAGGGCTGGCTGCAGCCGCAGTGGTCCTGCCACAAGCGCCGCCACCACAAGCGCCACTGCTCGCCGGTGTCGCCGAACCTCTACCGCGACCTGGTGCGCGCGGCCGTGCCGGCCGTCCACAGGGCCGACCCGCGCAGCGAGGCCGTGATCGGCGAGCTCGCCCCGGTGGGCAACCGGGCGATCTCCAACAACACGCCGATGGCGCCGCTGCCGTTCCTGCGCCAGATGGGCTGCGTCAACAGCCGCTACCACCACATCCGCTCGGGCTCCTGCAAGCACTTCCACGCGGCCACGGGCGACAGCTTCGGCTATCACCCGCACCCGAAGAAGCTCGCGCCCGACAAGGCCAACCGGGACCGCGACGACGCCCAGTTCGGCGACTTCAAGCGGCTCTTCCACGCGCTGGACAAGCTCAGCCGCGGGCGCCGGATCAAGCCCACCAAGGGGCACACGTTCAAGATCCGGCTGACCGAGTTCGGCTATGAGACCAACCCGCCGGACCGCTCCAACGGGATCTCGCGGTCGCTGCAGAACCGCTACCTGCAGCAGGCCACCTACATCGCCTGGAAGACGCGCCGCATCGAGAGCGTGAACTTCTACGGCTGGGAGGACGAGCCGACGCGCAACCTGGGCCGGGGCGCGAACCGCTACGGCAACTACCAGACCGGCCTCAAGACGGTCACGGGCAAGGACAAGCCGGCGCTCAGCACGTTCGCCGCGCCGTTCGTGATCGACTTCCCCAAGCACCGCAAGACCGGGCTGTTCTGGGGCCAGGTGCGGCCGGACTCGACGCGCAAGGTGACCATCCAGATCCGCAAGCGTCACTCGCGGACGTGGCGGAACCTCGTCAGCGTCCGCACGCGCTCGGACGGCACCTGGTCGCGCCGCACGCGGGTGTCCTCGACGTCGTCGTACCGCTACTCGTGGACGCCGGCGCCGAGCGGCCTGGTGACGTCGCCGGCACCGGAGTTCTCGGGCGTCGTGAACATGGCGAGCGCCCGCAGGCAGCACAGCCCGCTCAAGGCGGCCTCCGCGAAGTGAGCGCGAGCGGCGGGGCCGGCGTCTCCGGCCCCGCCGCCCGCCATCCTGTACGGCGCGCATGACCGCGCCGCCCCTTCACCGCTCCGCGCTGCGCCCCGAGATCCAGGCGCTGCGCGCCGTCGCCGTGGCCGTCGTGGTCGTCTGCCACTTCTGGCCGGGCGTGCTGCCCGGCGGGTTCGTCGGCGTCGACGTGTTCTTCGTCATCTCCGGCTTCCTGATCTCGTCGCAGCTGCTGCGCGAGGCCGGGGCGACCGGCCGGGTGCGGCTGGCGGCCTTCTGGGCGCGCCGCGCGCGGCGGATCCTGCCGGCGGCGCTGCTCGTGCTGGCGCTGTGCGCCGCGGCCACGCTGACGCTCGTGCCGGCCGTCGACCGGCCGGGCTTCTTGGCCCAGGTGCGGGCGAGCGCGTTCTACGTGGAGAACTGGCAGCTCGCCCACGACGCGGTCGACTACTTCGCGGCCTCCGACGCCATCTCGCCCGTCCAGCACTACTGGTCGCTGTCCGTGGAGGAGCAGTTCTACCTCGTCTGGCCGGTGCTGATCCTCGCCGCGGCGGCGGTCCACCGGCGGGCGATCGGCCCCGCGCTGGCGCTGGTCACGGCGGCGAGCCTCGTCTGGTCGCTGCACGACACGGCGGCGAACCCGGCGGCGGCGTACTTCGTCACCCCCACGCGCGCCTGGGAGTTCGGGCTCGGCGGGCTGCTGGCGCTGCTCGCGCCGCGCCGCGGCCCGGCGGCGCTGGCCTGGGCGGGCCTGGCGGCGATCGCCTTCGCGGCGGTCGCGTTCAGCGGGCAGACCGCGTTCCCCGGCTACGCGGCGCTGCTGCCGGTGCTGGGGGCGGCCGCCGTCATCGCCGCCGGGGCGCCCATCCGCCTGCTCGCCGTCCGGCCCGTGCAGTGGCTCGGCGACGTGTCCTACGGCGTCTACCTGTGGCACTGGCCGCTGCTCATCCTGGCCCCCTACGTGCTCGCCGTCCCCCGGGCGGCGCTGCTGGCGCTGACGCTGCTGCTGGCGCATGTCAGCAAGCGCTGGGTGGAGGACCCGGTGCGCCGCGGCCGCCCGCTGCTCGCGCGGCCGCCGCGCTGGACGCTGGTGCCGGCCGCCGCGGCCATGGCGCTGGTGATCGGCGCGACCGCCGCCGGGACGTGGCAGACCAACCACGACGTGGCGGTGGCCCAGCGGGCCTCGCAGGTCGTGCTCTCGCACCGGCCGCGCTGCTTCGGCGCGGCCGCCCGCGCACCGGGCCGGCCGTGCGTGAACCGGGCGCTGCGGCTGCAGGTCATCCCCACGCCGGCCGAGGCGCGCCTGCGCGGCAACCTGGCCTGCGGGCTGGACCAGTTCGACGGCAAGCTGCACCTGTGCGGGTTCGGCGTCAAGCCGGCCCGGGCGAAGGAGACGATCGCGCTCGTGGGCGACAGCCACGCCTCGCACTGGCGGGCCGCGCTCGACGTGGTCGCCCGCCGGCGCGGCTGGGCCGGGATCTCGCTCGCCCACGCCGCCTGCCCGCTGTCGACCACGATCTACGCGGCGCTGCCGGCGTTCCACAGCGCCGACTGTCTCGCCTGGAACCTCCAGGTCCGCGAGTGGCTGAAGGCGCATCCGGACATCCACACGCTGGTCGTCTCGGCCATCGCCGGCGGCCCGACGTACGCGAAGGTGGACGCCGAGGCCGGCTACCTTGCGGCCTGGCGCGATCTGCCGCGCTCGATCACCACGCTCGTGGTCATCCGCGACACGCCGAAGGCCCGGTTGAGCACCGACGACTGCGTGTCGCGGGCGATGAGCGGCGACCGGCCGGCCGGGATCGCGTGCCGGCTCCCCCGTGCCGGCTCGCTTCCGCCGGACCCCGAGGTGGCCGCCGCGCAACGGTTGACCGGACGCGGTGTTCGGGTCATCGACATGACCCGGTTCATCTGCGACGCCCGCTGGTGCTACCCGGTCGTCGGCGGCGCGCTGGTCTACAAGGACGACAACCACCTGACAGAGGTGTACGCGCGCACGCTCGGGCCCTACCTTGACCGGGCGATGCGAGGCGTGCGATGACGGCGGCGATCACGGCGGTGCTGGCGGCGCTCGCGCTCGCCGCGCCCGTCCACGCCTACCGCGGGCCGGTGCCGATCCTCACTTACCACGAGCTGCGGGCGGCGCCGCCCGCGCCACGTTCGCCTGCGTCCACGAGCCTCTGGGTGCCCGAGGCCCGCTTCGACGCGCAGATGGAGGCGCTGGCCCGGGCCGGCTATCACGGCGTGACGCTCAGCCAGGCGTGGGCGGCCTGGCACGGCGGGCCCGCGCTGCCGGCCAAGCCCGTGGTCGTCTCCTTCGACGACGGCTACGCGAGCCAGTACGCCGCGGCGGGACCGGAGCTGCGCAAGCTCGGCTGGCCGGGCGTGCTGAACCTGGAGACGGCGCGGCTGTCGGCGCCCGGCGGCCTGACCCGCGCCCGTGTGCGCACGCTGCTGGCGCACGGCTGGGAGCTCGCGTCGCACACGCTCACCCACCCCGACCTCACCCACGTCGGCCGCGCCCGGCTGGCGCGCGAGGTGGCCGGCTCGCGGTCGGCGCTGCGGCGGACGTTCGGCGTCCCCGTGCGCTTCTTCTGCTACCCGTACGGCCGCGCCAGCGGCGCCGTGCGGGCGGCGGTGCGGCGCGCGGGCTACACCGGCGCGACGACCACGCACGCCGGCCTGACGGGCCCGCGGACGAGCCGGTACGCGATGGAGCGGATCGGCGCCGGGCCGCGGGACACGGCGGCGGAGCTGCTCAGGCGGTTGCGCGGGTGAAGCGGCGCCCGGCGACGGGCGAGAGCGCCTCGTCGATCGCGTCGGCGTCGGCGCGCGCCTTCTCGGCCTCGAGCTTGGCCAGGCGCTCGGGCGTCAGCTCGCCGGCGTTCTCCTCCTCGATGCGCTGAAGCCACTCCGCCCCCGCGGCCTGCTCGGCCGCGTCGACGTCGATGCGCCTGGTGGAGACGTACTTGTCGATCTCCTTGAACAGCTCGTCGACCAGGTGCTCCTGCGGCACCTTCTTGAGCGCCTTGCCGCGCGAGAAGATCAGGCCCTCGTTCTTGGCGCCGGTGATGCCGAAGTCCGCGTGCGAGGCCTCGCCGATGCCATTGACCGCGCAGCCGAGCACGGCCACCTCGATCGGGTCGGGGTAGCGCTCCAGCCGGCGCTCGATGTCGGCCACCACGCTGTCCATGTCGAACTGCAGGCGCCCGCAGGTCGGACAGGCGATCAGCACCGGGCCGCGCTCGCGCAGCTTGAGCGCCTTGAGGATCTCCCAGGCGACCTTGACCTCCTCCTCCGCGTGGAAGGTGGAGAGCGAGATGCGGATCGTGTCGCCGATGCCGTCGGCCAGCAGCGTGCCCAGGCCCACGGCCGACTTCAGCGAGCCCGTCCACTTGGTGCCGGCCTCGGTGATCCCCAGGTGCAGCGGATACGGGATGCGCTGCGAGAGCAGGCGGTTGGCGGCGATCGTGTTCGGCACCGAGGTCGACTTGATCGAGACCTTGAAGTTCGTGAAGTCCAGCCGCTCCATCAGCTCGACGAACTCGACGCCCGCCGTGACCAGCGCCTCGACCGGGTTCTCGCGCTCGAGGTCGTGCAGGTGCTTGGGCAGCGAGCCGGAGTTGACCCCGATCCGCAGCGGCGTGCCCGCCGCCTTGGCCCGGTCGGCCACCTCGGCCACCTTCTCGGGCCCGCCGATGTTGCCGGGGTTCAGCCGCACGCAGTGGGCGCCGGCGTCGATCGCCTTCAGCGCCAGCGTGTGGTTGAAGTGGATGTCGGCGATCACCGGGATCGGCGACTCCACGACGATGGTCTTCAGCGCCTCGACGTCCTTCTCGCGCGGCACGGCGCAGCGCACGAGGTCCGCGCCCGCGGCGGCCACGCGGTGGATCTGGTCCATCGTGGCCTGGAGATTCGCCGTCTCCGTCTTGGTCATCGTCTGGACCGCGACCGGCGCGCCGCCGCCGATCTGCACGCCGCCGACGTTCACTGAGCGCTCGGAAGCCATCCCCTCTCAGTGTAGGAGCGCAACAATCCTTCAAGTCCTGAAGTCTTGATGCCGAATAGTTCGGTAACTAAACTTCTCGCAACGAAATGATCTCAGACTCTCGAATCTCTCCCCATGTCTGGCGCGTCGCCATCGTCGTGATCCTCGGGGCCATCATGTCGGTCCTCGACACGACGATCGTCAACGTCGCGCTCGGCACGCTCGCCACGGACCTGCACAGCTCGCTGGACGACATCCAGTGGGTCGTGACGGGCTACCTGCTCGCGCTGGCCGCCGTGATCCCCGTCTCCGGCTGGGCCGTCACCCGCTTCGGCTCCCGGCGCCTCTATCTCATCTCCCTCGTGCTGTTCACCGCCGGCTCCGCGCTGTGCGGGCTCTCGTGGTCGACGGGCTCGCTGGTCGCCGCGCGCGTGCTCCAGGGCCTGGGCGGCGGCATGCTGATGCCGATCGGCCAGATGATCCTGGTCAAGGCCGCCGGCCCGCGCAACATGGCCAAGGTCATGAGCGCGATCGGCGTGCCGATCATCCTCGCCCCGGTGTTCGGCCCGACGCTGGGCGGCCTGCTCGTCGAGCACGCCGGCTGGCAGTGGATCTTCTTCGTCAACCTCCCCGTGGGCGTCGCCGCCGTGTTCGCCGCGCTGCGCCTGCTGCCGCGCGACAGCGCGGACCGCGCCGCCGCCGGCCGTCTGGACGCGACGGGGCTGGGGCTGGTCGCCACGGGCCTGGTCGGCGTCACGTACGGCTTGGCCCAGAGCGGCAGCGCCGGTAGCCTGACCGCGAGCGCCGTGCTTGTCCCGTTCCTGATCGGCGTCGGTCTGGTCACCACCTTCGTGGTCCGCGCGCTGCGCATCGAGCGCCCGCTGCTCGACGTCCGCCTGTACGCCAACAAGGCGTTCGCCGCCGCCTCGGTGACCATGTTCGCGCTCGGCGCGGCACTGTTCGGCGCGATGGTGCTGATGCCGCTGTACTTCCAGCAGGTGCGCCACGAGGACGCGGTGATGACCGGCATCCTCGTCGCCCCGCAGGGCATCGGCGCCGCCGTGGCGATGTTCCTTTCCGGCCGCGTCACCCAGCGCCTCGGCGGCGGGCTGACCTCGCTGATCGGCGCCTCGATCACCATCGTGGCCACCGTCCCGTTCGTGCTGGTGGGCGCGAACACGTCGTTCGTGCTGATCGCCGCCGCGATGATCGTGCGCGGCTTCGGCATCGGCATGTCGATGATGCCGTCGATGACCGCC
>JAICUS010000059.1 GCA_025935735.1 Solirubrobacteraceae bacterium
CAGGCGAGCGCGGTGGTCCAGGAGGGCGATGCGCCGCCGGAGGACCCGGGCGCGCTGCTGCGCGACCTCGGCGAGATGAGCGCCGAGCTCGAGCGGCTGATCGCCGCGATCAACCTGACCAACGCCGGGAGCCGGGTCGGCGGCGACCGGACCGTCACCGAGCTGCTCGCCCAGCGCGACGTCCTGGCGCTGCGCCAGGGCGTGCTGCGCTCGGCCGCCGACGCGGTGGCGCAGGCCAGCGCGCGCTATTCCCGCTCGGAGATCCGGCTGACCCGCCAGATCGACGTGGCCGCCGTGCGGCGCGAGATCGACGACCTGGCGCGCCGGCTGCGCGAGCTCGACACCGCGATCCAGGAGCACAACTGGACGACCGATCTGCTCGAAGACGCAAGTCGGTAGCCGCGTCGGCGGCGAGCGCCAGGGCGGCAACTGCCCGAAAGTTGCACTCCTGGAGCGCGACGGGGCTCGCGCGAGGGTTCGACTCCCTCGTTCACCGTCAGGCCCCGCACCGCGACCGGGCAATGCGCACCGCGCACAGTCACAACCGGGCGCTGAGCGGACGAGGCGAGGGCGGGTGAGGGGACCTTGCGTGAGCTCGATAATGCCTGCCGTGCAAGTGATCGGATCCCAGTTCGCCGGCGGTGGCCGGGACGGCGACTTCGCCTGGATGATCGAGCAGGGCGAGTACGCCGACGCGCTGTTCGTGTTCAACGACAACGAGGAGGCGTTCCGCGCCTTCCAGCGAGACCGGACCGGCGGCGCGGGCTGCTCGCGGGGCGGCGGCAACGCGGTCATCCGGCCCTTCCGCTGCGCCGACCCGCCGCGCGCCGCGGGCGTCCCGACCGGCGCGCACGGCCAGGGCTACGACCGGCTGACGGATGACGTCAAGGGCGTGATCGACGACGCGTTCGACGTCATCGAGGAGCTGCTGGCCTCCGGCCGCTACGCGCGCGTGTTCTACAGCGCGGGCGCCGACGGCGGCCTGGGCACGGGCATCTTCAGCGTCGCCGGCGACGTGAAGGCGTACATCGTCGACCGCCTGCGGGCGCTGGAGGGCTGAGATGGCGACCCGGATCGGGCTGGCCGGCTACGGCTTCGGCGGGCGCGTCTTCCACGCGCCGCTGATCGCCTCGGCGCCGGGGGTCGAGCTGGCCGGCGCGGTCACCCGCTCGCCGCAGCGGCGCGCCGAGCTCGCGCGCGACCACCCCGGCACGCCGGCGTTCGACAGCCTGGCCGAGCTGGCCGCGGCAGACGTCGAGGCCGTGGCGATCTCCACGCCCGCCGACACCCACGTGCCGCTGGTGCTCGAGGCGCTCGCGCTCGGCCTGGCCGTGGTGTGCGACAAGCCGTTCGCGCTCGACGCGGCGCAGGCCCGCGCGGCGGTGGCGGCGGCCGAGTCGGCCGGCGCCGTGCTGAGCGTCTACCAGAACCGCCGCTGGGACTCGGACTTCCTGACCGTGCGCCGGCTGCTGGAGGACGGCGCGCTCGGCGAGGTGACCCTGTTCGAGTCGGCGTTCGAGCGCTACGGGCCGGACGAGCCGGTGCCGGCCGCCGGCGCGGGGATCCTGCGCGACTTCGGCAGCCACCTCGTCGACCAGGCGCTCGTGCTCTTCGGCCCGGTGGCCCGCGTGTGCGGCGAGCTGGGCGGCGGTGCCGGCGAGCTCGAGGAGCGCTTCTTCGCCGTGCTCGAGCACCGCGGCGGCATGACCACCCACCTCAGCGGCGACTGGGTGCAGGGCGCGCCCGCCCCGCGCTTCCGCGTGCGCGGCCGCGCCGGCGCCTACGTCGTCCGCGGCATGGACGGCCAGGAGCCCGCGCTGAGCGCCGGCCGCACGCCGGCCACCGAGGGCGACGCCTGGGGCGCCGAGCCGCCCGAGCGCTGGGGTCGACTGCAGCGCGGCGAGACGAGCGAGCCGGTACCGAGCGAGCGCGGCCGCTGGGACACGTTCTATCCCGCGTTCGCCGCCGCCGTCCGCGGCGAGGGCCCGGTCCCAGTCGACCCGCACGACGCCATCGCCTCCCTCGAGGTCATCGACGCGATCCGCGAGAGCGCCGCCCAGGGCCGCGCCGTCGCGCTGCCGTGACGGTCTTCAGCCGGCGAGCGGCAGCTCGACCGACAGCGACGTACCCGCGCCCGGAGGGCTGTCGAGCGAGATGCGGCCGCCGAGCGCCTCCACGCGGTCCTTGAGGCCGATGAGCCCCGAGCCGCGGCCGAGCTCGGCGCCGCCCACGCCGTCGTCGCGAACCTCCACGCGCAGGGCGCCGCCGCCCGCCTCGACCACGACGGCCACCGTGGACGCGCGCGCGTGCTTGGCGACGTTGGTCAGCGCCTCCGAGACGACGTAGTAGGCGCCGGCCTCCAGCGGCTCGGGCAGCCGCGCCCGCGGGCGCACGTCGACCTGCACGGGCAGCTTGGAGCGCCGGGCCAGCGCGCGCAGCGCCGGG
This sequence comes from Solirubrobacteraceae bacterium, assembly GCA_025935735.1. The sequence continues at coordinate 2,446 of JAICUS010000059.1, forward strand.
CCGAGGCCGCCCTCGGCGAGGATCGCGGGGTGGATGCCGCGCGCGAACTCGCGCAGCTCCTCCTGCACCGCCGACAGATCCGCGGCCACCGCGGCGAGCTCGCCGCTCAGCTCCGGGAGCTCCGCCGGCACCTCCTCCTGGGCCGCGCGCAGCTGCAGCGCGAGCGAGACGAGGTGCTGCTGCGCGCCGTCGTGGAGGTCGCGCTCGATCCGCCGCCGCGTCTCGTCGGCCGTCGTGACGATCCGCGCCCGCGACGCCCGCAGCTCGGCCTGGCTCTGGGCGTTGGCGATCGCCGTGGCGACGAGGTCCGTGAAGCCGGCGAGCCGGTCCTCGGTGCCGGGCGGCAGCGGATCCTCGGTGGTGGAGTTGAGGACCATCACGCCCCAGATGCGCCCCTCCACGCTGATCGGCGCGCCGACGCCGGAGCGGATCGGGATGGCCGAGCCGGATGTCACCTCGGCGTCGTACTCGCCGATCCGCGCCGGCTGCCCCGTCTCGAGCACGAGCGTGCTGACGTTGCGACCGCCCAGCGGGAAGGTGGCGGGGCGGCCGGACGGCTCGCCGCTCGGGCTCCATTCGGCGACGAGCGTGAACCTGCCGGGCGGGTCGTACCGGGCCAGGGCCGTCAGCTGCGCGTCCAGCAGCCGCCCGGCCTCCTCGGCCACCGCGGCGAACACGGCCTCCGGCGGCGCGCCGCGGGCCACGAGCGTGGCCACGCGCCGTAGCGCGGCCTGTTCCTCCGCCAGCGCCGCGAGCGCGTCGCGGCCGCGCTCCAGCGAGCCGCCCATCGCGTTGAACGAGCGCTCGAGCGCGCCGATCTCGCCGGCGTCGCTCTCGGGCAGCCGGACGCCGAGGTCGCCGGCCGCCAGCCGCCCGGCCATCCGCGCCGCTCGAGTCACCGGGCGCACGATCGCCCGCCGCAGGTAGGCGACGAACGCCGCGATCAGCACGAGCGAGCCGCCCAGCCCCACCACCGCGCCGGCCGCCGCACGGCGGCTCGCGGCGTCCGCCCGCCGGGCCGACTCGGCGGACGCCCGCTGCACCGGCCCGGCGAGGTCGTCGAACGCCGCGCGCAGCGCGTCCACGCGGCGCTTGCCCGCCAGCGCGGCGGTGTCGCTGCTCGCCGACCGCTCTCCGCGCCGCGCGGCGGCGACGAGCGGCAGCGAGTAGCGGTCGATGTATGCCCGCTCGGCCCGCACGATGGCCCGCGCCCGCCGCGCCGCCGCGGTGTCGCCGTTGACGAGCGTCAGCAGTCGCCGGGCGCGGCGCGGGAACTGCGCCCGGGCCGCTCGCCAGGGCGCCAGGAACTGCTCCTGCCCGGTGAGGACGTACCCGCGCGCGCCGGTCTCGAGATCCAGCAGCAGCCGCTCGAGCCGGTTCGCCGCGGCGGTGAGGTCCTGCGAGCGGCGGGCCCGCCGCTCGTCGTCGCGCAGGTCGTCGATCGCAAGCAGCATCACGGCGAAGCCGCCCGCGACGACCACGGCGAGGGCCGCGCTCGCCACGAGCAGCCGCTGGGTCAGTCCTCCGCGCAGGCGCATCGCCGCGCGAGGGACGCTACCCGCGACGGCGGGCGGCGATCAAGCCGCGTTCAGCGCGCGCGGTCCTCAGTCCGGCCGGACGGTCCGGCGCCCGGCGTCGGGTCGCACCAGCAGCGACGCGACGACGAGCTCGCGCTGGTGACGCGCGTCCGGCCGACCCGCCGCGGCGCGCCGCTCGAGCTTGGAGACCTCGCGGTCGACGATCCGGTCGCGGGCGGGGCGGCGGGGGTCGGTGCGCGGCATGACGTCAAGGTGCCCGACGGGCGCGCGGCTGTCATCGCGGGCAGCGGCCATCCGCGATGGCGGACAGCCGCCGATCGGACTGGGGGTTGGCCGGAAGATCTCACGCAGCGCTCATGCCGGCTGGATAATCCTTCGATGGCCGGCGACGCGCCCGACCGCAGCGAGATCCGCATCGTGCTCGCCGAGGACGACGTCCTGCTCCGCGAGGGTCTGGCGAGCCTGCTGGAGCGCCACGGGTTCAAGGTGGTGGGACAGTGCGACCGCCCCGAGCGTCTGCTCGCGCTGGTCCGCGAGCACCGCCCCGAGCTCGCCATCGTCGACATCCGGATGCCGCCGACGCGCCGGCTCGAGGGGCTCGAGGCCGCACGGGCGATCCGCGCGGAGCTGCCTGAGACGGCGATCCTGGTGCTGTCGGCCCACGTCGAGGTCGAGCACGCCCTGGACCTCCTGGCCAGCGGGGAGCGCTCCGGCTACCTGCTCAAGAGCCGGGTGAGCGACGTCGCCGACTTCGTGGAGACGCTGGAGCGCCTGGCGCGCGGCGGCACCGCGGTGGACCCGGCGCTCGTCCAAGAGCTCGTGGCGGCCCGGCGCGCGGAGGATCCGCTCGACGCGCTCAGCCCGCGCGAGCGGGAGGTGCTGGCGCTGATGGCTGAGGGCCGCAGCAACGCCGGGATCGCCCACCGGCTGTGGGTGAGCGAGGGCACCGTGGAGAAGCACGTGCGCAGCATCCTGGCCAAGCTGCCGCTGCCGGATTCGGCGGAGGACCATCGCCGCGTCCTCGCGGTGATCACGTTCCTGGGCGCCACCTAGCCGGCGAGCCGCCGGATGGCGTCCGCCGACAGCTCGGCCTTCGGCAGGAAGCCGGCCGCCGGAGCCTCGGCGATGAGATCCGCGAAGTCGCTCTCGGCGTGCGTGGAGACGAGGATCACCGTGGGGCGCCGGGCGCCCCAGGCGGCCAGGCGGCGCGCCACGTCGAAGCCGCTGGCGTCGCCGAGCACGAGGTCGACGAGGACGACGTCCGGCCGCAGCTCGCGCGCCCGCTGCAGCGCCTCGCCGGCGGTCGAGGCGACCCCCGCCACCGTCAGGCCCTGGCGTTCCAAGAGCCGCTGCGCGGCCTGCAGGAAGGACGCGCTGTCGTCCACGATCAGACAGCTGAGCGACACGGCGTCAGCGTGCCACCTCGTGGCCCCCGCCGCATTGAAGCTAGCCGCAAACGTCACCCCACGAGCGGCCCGCGGACGGTCGCGCGCAGGACGGCGATCTCGACGACCGCGGCCTCGACGAACGCCATGCGGCACCACTCGAGCTCGTCCTCCAGAAAGCGCCGGTAGTGGTCGTGGTCGAGCACCCCGGTCTCCTCCGCGGAGGCGAGCGCGATCTCCAGCAGGCGGATGCGATGGCGGAGGTCGGTGGCGGACATCCCGGCGGATGGTCGCGTGCCCGGCTGGTCCTGTCGTCGGCCGGTGGCGGCATCTTGCGCGTACTCCCGCGGGCGTAGGCGCTGTCGGAGATTGCAGCCAGCCGGTAGTCGCATGGCGGGCTGGCCGTGATGACGCGGCGGCGCCGGTGCGCGATCGTGTCGGCGTGCTCCCCATCCGCGTGGTCGTCGCCCACCCTGAACCGCTTGCGCGCGCCGGTCAACGCGCGCTGCTGGAGCGGGAGGGCGACCTCCACGTGGCCGGTGAGGCGGCGAGCGGCGACGAGCTCGAGTCCATGGTCCGCGAGCTCGAGCCGGACGTCGTGGTCGTCGACGTCGCGCTGCCAGGGCGCAGCGACGCGCTCGCCGTCACGCGACGGGTCGTCGCCGCCGCCGGCGCGGAGGTCAAGGTCGTCGTGCTCGGTCGGGGCGAGCACGACGACGCGCTGTTCCGCGCGCTGCGGGCGGGCGCGAGGGCATTCCTGGAGCGGGACACGGACCCGCACGAGCTGCTCCGCGCCGTCCGCAGCCTCGCCGCGGGGGATGCCCTGCTCTCGCCGTCGCTCACCCGCCGGCTGATCGACGAGTTCGCCGCGCAGCCCGATCCGTGCCGCCCGGCCCCCGAGCGCCTCGAGGAGCTGACCGCACGCGAGCGCGAGGTCATGAGCCTGGTGGCGCTCGGGTTGACCAACCACCAGATCGCGCAGCGCCTCGTCGTCAGCCCCGCGACGGCCAAGACCCACGTCAGCCGCGCCATGCTCAAGCTGCACGCCCACGACCGCGCCCAGCTCGTCACCCTGGCCTACCAGAGCCGGCTCGTCGAGCCGCCCCGGGCAGCCGCTCGCCGGTCCCTGGCGCTCGTCGCCTGAGCCCGGACGACCCGGCCACGCACGCCCGCGGCGCTCGTGGCGCGCCCAGTCGGTGGCGTGCCGTGCCACAGGCGGTCCCGCAGATCGGTGCGGGCGCCGGATGACCAGCTCGACCAGCGCGAGCGGGCCGCGCTCGGCCGCGGCGACGAGCGCCGGGACGGGCGCGCGCCGTGGGTCGGCGCTGGCCTCGAGCGCTGCCCGGAGCGCCATCGGCGCGGTGCGTGTCGGGTTTGTCGGCCTCAGCCCGAGGCAGGTGACACGCGCGCCGGTCGGACGGTCGATCGCGGGCGGCGCCGGCCGTTCGCCGGTCCAGGCACGCCGCGGGGTTCGCCGCGGCCAGCTCCGGCGCCGGCTGCCAACCGCCTGGCCGGAGCGGTCATCGTGCGTGCGCACGCCCATCCCGACCGGCCGACGTTATGGGCGACTAAGCAGCGCGCACGCCGATCCGGCCGTCCTGCACTCGCACGTCGTAGACCGGCTGCGGGTAGGCGGACGGGCCGCGCTCGACCGAGCCGTCGAGCAGCCGGAAGCGGCTGCCGTGCAGCGGGCACTCGACGCACTCGCCCACCAGCTCGCCCTCCGACAGCGAGCCGCTGCGGTGCGCGCAGGTGTCGGCGAGGGCGTGGACCTGGCCGCGGACGCGGGCGAGGACGATCGGCTCGCCGCCGGCCTCGGCTCGGACCAGCGCGCCCTCGGCGAGCACGTCGTCGGCGAGCACGTCCGTCCACTCGTCCGGCCCGGTCGCGAACGCGGTGTTGTCGACCCCGACCGCCCGCGAGTAGGAGAGGTGGCCGCCGAGGTGGCCGCCGACGGCCAGGGCGCCCGCGCCCACCAGCCCGAGCGCGATCCCGCGGCCGTGGGCGTCGTGCCGGCGGGCGGCGTAGGAGGCGGCGTAGAGCCCGAGCGCGGCCACGTTGGCCACCGCGTGGACCGCCCCGATCCGGCGCACGCCGTCGCTCGCCGGCGTGGTGTCCGCCCAGTCGTTGAGCCCGCTGACCGCCGTCGGGAGCGAGGCCACCACGCCCATCGCGACCAGCCGGCGCGACGCGGCGCGCGACTCGCGGCCGCCGAGCACGTCGAGCAGGACGGAGGATGTCCACGTGCCGATCGGGAAGTCGGTCAGCAACGGATGCAGCGCATGGCCCAGCGGCGTCCCGCTCAGCGTGTCCTTGACGGGCCCCTTCGGCACCACGCCGCGGACCCACTTGGCCACGGCCTCCGCAGGACCGTCGAGCGAGGCGGCGGCGCCGACGCGCTCCGCGAGGTGATGAAGGCGAGGCTTGGCGGCACGGGCGTTGCTCATGTCGCCGGTCCTACCCGGTCGGGCGCGCGCCGCCACACCGACGGCGCGCGCCTCGCCCCCTTGTCAGCGCACGGTGACCCGTGCGACGCTCAGCGGCCGCTTGCGGCCGGCCTGCGCGACCTTGACCGTGACCCGCAGGCGCTTGTGCCGGGCGAGCTGCCGGCGGCCCGCGGCGTTCAGGTGCAGCACGACCGTGCGGCGGGCGCCCGCCCGCAGCTTCACCCGCACGCGGCGGGCGACGGATCGGCGGCCGGACATCGCGGTGACGGTGAGGCGGCAGGTGCCGGTCTTGCACCCGACCGTCAGCCGGATCGTCCGGCCGTGGGCGCGCGCCCGGTGGATCAGGCGCGCCCGGGCGACCTTCGCCACCGGCGCGGCGGGCGCGGGGCCGGGCTGCGCCGGCTGCGCGGGCTGGGCGGGCGTCACCGGCGTCGCGGGCGTCACCGGCTGCGGCTGCGGCGCGACCGGCGGATGGGCCAGCCGGTCCGCCAGCACCGCGCGGGTCAGCATCAGGCGGTCGACCGTGGAGGCGACGAGCGGGTTGCTCTCGTCGAGCCGGCCGCCGTCCGCGGGCGTCTGGCCGGTGGCCCGGCCCGTCACCACGTAGGACCGGATGGCGTCCTGCAGCGCGTCGCGGTAGGTGTGGAACAGGTTGCCGAGCTGCTGGACGGGGTCGAAGCGCACCTGGTCGTCGCGCACCCGCTGGATGTAGTCGGCCACCTGAGCGGGCACCGTCGGCGCGTAGGGGATGCTGTTCGCGTCGTAGTACGGGTGCAGCAGGGCGTCGGCCGCCTGGCCGGCGACGAGTCCGTGCAGCGTGTCGTCGGTGGCCAGCGCCTGCGGCAGGCCCAGCCCGATGTAGTCGCCGACGAACGACTGCGCGACGCCGACGCGCTCGGCGGCGGCCTGGGCGTCGGTGTCCGGCGTGTGGTTGCCGCGGGTCAGCGAGTCGGCGGAGCCGTTCGGGCCGAGGAGAGCGTTGAGGCTGCCGTTGTACAGGCGCAGCAGCTCGGTCTCGATGAGGGGCCTGACGGCCAGGGCGCCGCGGATGAAGCCGGAGGTGTCCATCTCGGAGCCGAAGCGGCCCGGGTTGTTGACCACCACTTCCAGGCTGGGCACGATGTCGGGGCAGCTGCGCTGGCCGAGCCAGCCGGCGACGATGCTCTCCAGCGCGCCGCCCGCGCAGTTCTCGTCGGTCCCGGACGCATGGATCGAGCCGAGGAAGATGTCCGGGCCCGCACCGGTGAGGGTGAACGAGAGGGTCGCGTCGTATGGGTACAGCTCGCCGATCGGCGGGTTGCCCCCCTGCGCCCAGCTCGCGGTCAGCGTCGTGCGGACGCCGGCGACGTGCAGCCGCACAGCGTTGCGGATGGCGATCGGCAGCCAGTTCACCACCGACGGGATGCGGCGCAGGTCGGGGATGATGCGCCCGCCGGCCTGGATGTTGGTGAACTGGCTGAAGGCGAACTGGTCGACGCCGTCGAGCGACTGCGCGAAGCCTCCGGCGGGGTCGATCCACGGCGCGCCCGGGACCGTCGTCTTGACGTCGCTGGGCTTCTGCGTGTCGAGGTAGTCCATCCGATCCTTGCGCAGCACCTGCTCGAGCGTGGGCGCGCTGCTCGGGCGGTCGGCGTCGCGGCCGACCCAGGACTCGTAGTAGTCGAGCGCGCCGTTGAGCACCGTATTGCCGGTTCCGGTCGCGCCGGCGTCGTCGGCCGTGAACCGGTCGAGCGCGTCGTCGAGCGCGCGGCCGCGGTTGATCTCCGCGTCGAGCTGGTCCAGGCGGTCGGGGGTCACGCTGTCGCGGTTCTCGAGCAGCAGCTGGGCGTCCGCGCGCGACGCGGCGGCCCAATAGTCCGCGTCGGGCAGGCAGAGCGCGTTGCCCGGGTCGCCGCCGGGACAGCTGCCCACGGCGGCCGTCAGCCAGGGCCCGCCCAGCGCGTCGCTGACCCGCGCCGGGAACTGCGTGAAGAAGTTCAGGTTGTTGCCGAGGCCGTCGAGCTTGCCGGCCTCGTCGAGGTCGAACGCGGTGTGGCGCGTCAGCAGCGGCTCGGTCTGGGCCCGCGTCGTGGCGTCGGTGAAGAAGATGCCCGCCGGCACGCGCAGCTCGGACTCGCTGAGGCCGCCGTGGCCGAGCCACTGGTTGACGTCGGAGACGAGCGTGTTGCGGGTGTCCTGGGCGAGCAGCCGGGCGACCTCCGAGTTGAGCTGGTCGACCGAGCTCTGGAGCGAGCGCAGCTTCGTGTCGAGCTCGTCGAGCTGGCCCTTGACCTCGGAGATCTGGTTGCTGAGCCGGTCCGCGAGCGTGCCGACGTCCTGCGTGAGCTTCTCGAGCCGCGCATCCAGGCCCTCGAACTGCGCGGACGTCGCCGCGGCGAACGCCGACAGCTGATGGGAGATGCCCTGCAGGCCCTCGAGGATCAGCTCGTTCCCGTCGGGGCCGAGGTTCGACAGGCCGAGGATGTCGGCGGTGGTGGTGACGAGGCCGGTCACGGCCGCGGTCGGGTTGACCTCGGCCACCGCGAGCGACAGCACGAGCCCGGCGGCGTCGGAGGCCGCGTGCAGGATCTCGCCGTAGTCCGCCGCCGCGAGGTAGGAGTTCACGCCGTCGGCCACCTGCGCGGCGGCCTGCGCTTCTGCCTGCACCGCGTCGGCGAAGCGCGCGTCGATCTGCGCGAGCAGCGCGCCGGCCGCGGTCACCGAGATCTGCTCGGCCGCGATCTTGCCGCGGGCCAGCGTGTCGTTGGCCTTCGCGTCGTCGCGGCGCGCCTGGCAGTTGACGCCCGGGCAGGCCTGGACGACGGCCTCGTGCGCCTGCTGCGCGACGGTGTTCTGGGCGTCGATGGCGTCGATTCCCTGCCGCACGAGGTCCTCGACGTCGGCGGTCGAGATCGTGAGGCTCCCGTCGGGCGCGAGGCCCTGCAAGAGCCGGTGGACGTCATCGTTCTGCAGCGCCGGGTTGGCGGCCAGCAGGCGGGAGGTGTCGTCGTTGACGCTCTCGTGGGCCGCGGCCGCCCACAGGGCGTCGCGGGCCTGGCCGAAGCGGGCATCGGCCGCGGCGAGCCGGGTCGTCGCCTCCAGGGTGGAGGCGGGCGAGAAGCTGCCGTAGAGCAGCGTCGACTGCGCGTCGGCGGCCGGGTTGAGCGCCTCGCCCAGCGCCCGCGTCGTCGTCGAGGACTCGGTCAGCGCCGTGTCGGCGACCGCGGCCAGCGCGCGCATGACCTCCGGCCGCGGGTGTGCGCTCTCCAGGGCGGCGAGGATGGCCAGGATCCGTGCGTTGCCCGGCTCGACCGCGAGCGTCGCGGTCGACGTCGCGTCCTGGGCCGCCAGCCCGGTCCGCAGGCCGTCGATGTCGCTCTGGGCGGTGGCCGGGTCGAGCGACGGGTCGAGCCGGTACTCGGCCTGGAGCACGTGCTCGAGCACGGTGTCGACCGTGCCGCTGGGGTTGCGATTGAGCCGGCGCACGTCGCCGGCCACGAACAGCAGCCGGCTCACCTCCGCGGGCGAGGCGTGGACCGTGGCGGGCGTCGCGGCGCGGGCCGCCGCGGGAAGCGTGAGCGCGAGCGCGGCGAGCGCGGCGGCCACTGCGGGAAGGCGGAGCAGAGAGGGCATGCGGCGTCGGTATCTCGAAGCCGCCGGGCGTTACACCGGCCCGTCGCCGCATAGACGTGCCTAATTGCTACCGGCTGCGTTCCTCAGCGGCCTCATCCGCGCCGACGACCTCGGTGTTCTCGGTCGTCGGGCTGGTGGCCGTGCGGTGCTCGGGGCGGTGCTCGGTGTCCGCGCCGCCCTCGATGCGGTCGCCCTTGGGGGACGTCTTGCCGGCCCACAGCGCGCCGCCCGTGAGATAGAACGCCACGCCGAGGACGAGCGCGACCACCACGATGATGACGACGAGGATGATGGCGATGCCGCCCACTGGCAGGACGCTACCCGGGCCGGGAAGCCGCTAACCGCGATCGTCAGCCGGCGACGGGGCCGCGCGTCACCGCGGCGCGGACCGGGTAGGCGTGCGGCCATGTCGCTCGAGGGAAAGGTCGTCGCCATCACCGGCGCATCCGCCGGCATCGGCCGCGCCACGGTCCGCGAGGTCGCGGCGCGCGGCGCGCACGTCGGGCTGATCGCGCGCGGCGAGGAGCGCCTGCACGCGGCCGCCCAGGAGGTCCGCGAGCAGGGCCGGCGCGCCTGCGTCGCCCCCGCCGACGTGGCCGACGCGGAGGCCGTCGAGCGCGCCGCCGAGCGCATCGAGGCCGAGCTGGGGCCGATCGACGTCTGGATCAACGTGGCCATGACCGCCGTGCTGGCGGAGATCATGGAGACGACGCCGGAGGAGTTCAAGCGGGTGACCGAGGTGACCTACCTCGGGTCCGTCCACGGCGTGCAGGCGGCGCTGCGCCGCATGCTGCCGCGCGACCGCGGCACGATCGTGCAGGTCGGCTCGGCGCTGTCGCGCCGCGGCATCCCGCTGCAGGCCACCTACTGCGGCTCCAAGCACGCGGTCAAGGGCTTCTGCGACTCGCTGCGGGCCGAGCTCATCCACCACCGCTCGCAGGTGAAGGTGGCGCTCGTCCAGCTGCCGGGCCTGAACACGCCGCAGTTCAACTGGGTCCGCACCCGCCTGCACAAGCACCCGCAGCCCGTGCCGCCGATCTTCCAGCCCGAGGTCGCCGCCCGGGCCATCGCCCACGCCGCCGAGCACCCGCGGCGCGAGATCTGGGTCGGCTTCCCGACGGTCTACACGATTCTCGGCGAGAAGTTCGCCTCCGGGCTGATGGACGTCTACCTCGGCCGCACGAACGAGCAGGCCCAGCAGACGCCGGACGCCATCGACCCCCAGGCGCGCGTGGACAACCTCTACGAGCCGCCGCCGGGCGACCCCGGCGCGCACGGGGTCTTCGACGACCAGGCCAAGGCCTCGAGCCCCCAGACCTGGCTGACGCTGCACAAGCGGCCGGTGCTCGCTGCGGTCGGCGCGGCGGCGACCGGAGCGGCCGCCGCCGTGCTCACCGCCCGCCGCTGATTCGCTCGGCCAGCCGCGAGGCCAGCGCCATGATCGTCAGCGCGGGGTTCGCCGAGCCCTGCGTCGGCATGACGCTGCCGTCGCAGACCAGCAGGTTGTCGTAGCCCCACACCCGGTGGTCGGCGTCGACCACGCTGTTGTCCGGCGCCGTGCCCATCCGGCAGCCGCCGACGAGGTGGGCGTAGCGGTCGATCTTCAGCACGTCCTGGGCGTCCGCCGCCTCCCAGATGTTCTCCAGGACCCGCGTGCCGTAGGCGATGTTGGCCCGGTCGTTGTCGCACTGCGAGTAGTCGAAGCGGGCCACCGGCATCCCGTGCCGGTCGGTCTCTTCGGCCAGCGTCACCCGGTTCTCCGCGCGGGGCAGCAGCTCGCACAGCAGCCCGAGCGTCGTCCAGTGGTTGTAGTCGCGCATGTACTCGCGCAGCGCGTGGCCCCAGTGGCCGTCGGCCAGCACGTGCTGGGCCCAGTCGATGGGCAGCGGCCCGACCGTCTGGATCGAGAACCCGCGGGCGAACCCGCGCGCCTCGTCGGTCTCGTAGAACTGCTCGGAGGAGATCTCCGGCGGCGGACCCTTGTACTGGCGCAGCTGGTCCGGGAAGCGCGCGGCCATCTGCGTGGCGCCCTGGACCATGACGTAGCGGCCGAGCTGGTCGTCGTCGTTGCGGATGCCCGAGTTCAGCAGCAGCCGCGGCGTCTCGATCGAGTAGCCGGACACGCAGACCGCCTTCGCCTTCTGGAAGCGCTCGTAGCCGTGGTGCATGAACCGCACCCCGGTGGCCCGGCGTCCGCTGGCCTCGACCCGCACGGCGTGCGAGTCGGCCCGGACCTCCACGCCGTGCTCGATCGCGTCCGGCAGGTGGGTGACGAACGGCGAGGCCTTGGCGTTGACCTTGCAGGCCTGCAGGCAGAAGCCGCGGTAGATGCAGTGCGGCCGGTTGCCGAACGTGCCGTTGGGGATGGCCACCGGGCCGACCTTCATGTCGATCCCGGCCGCCAGCGCGCCCCGCCGGCCCTGCTCGGCCGCGCCGGAGATCGGGTGCGCGGCGTGGGGGTAGGAGTGGGGGTCGCCCCACGGCCAGTCCTGGCCGGCCACCGGCAGCTCGCGCTCGACCTTCTCGTAGTGGGGCTTGAGCTCCCAGTAGGTGAGCGGCCAGTCCGCGCCCACGCCGTCGCGGGAGAACGTCTCGAAGTCCGACGGGTGGAAGCGCGGCGCGTAGCCGGCGAAGTGGATCATCGAGCCGCCGACGCCGTGGCCGGAGTTGTTCTTGCCCAGCTCGACGGGGTCTGAGCCGCCGATCACCCGCGGCGCGGTCCAGTAGATCTTGTGCTGGCCGGCCTCGTCGGACACCCAGTCGCGGTCGGGGTCCCAGAACGGCCCGGACTCGAGGATCACGATCCGCCAGCCGCGCCGGGCGAGGCGCTGCGCCAGCGTCCCGCCGCCCGCGCCGGCGCCCACGATCACGAGGTCGACCTCGTCGTCGTCGGCGTAGCGGCGCATGCGCTCCGCGCCCGGGATGCCCCGCTTGTGGACGTCCAGCAGGAACGCCGAGCGGTTGTCGCCCGGCGGCAGCGAGCCCTTGATCACGAGCCGACGTCCTCGACCGGATCGGGCCCGAAGGCCTCCTCGCCCTCGTGCGGGTCACGCCCCTTGTGGTCGCCCACGCCCATCCGCATGTAGCCGCGCGGGTAGGCGGGCCCGCCGAAGCCGATCTCGTTCCACGCCCAGGGGTGCGAGTAGAACATCGACAGCGCATAGCGCATGACCACGCTCCAGGCCGTGGACGGGTCCAGGTCGTCCCAGTCGAGCTCGCCGTCGTGCAGCTTGCCGACCCAGTCGCAGCGGGCGTCGTCGCCCAGCTCGGCGAACCCGTCGGCCTCGAGGTGGCGCGCCACCCGCCGCCAGGTCTCGCCGTCGTCGGGCATGTCGGCGTGCCGGTAGCCGTCGCGCTCCCCGGAGTGCAGCTTCGCGTCGATCATCTCCAGCACGGGGATGCGCGGCTCGAAGTCCTGGGCGAGCGCCACGTCGAGGAACGGGCGCAGCACGGCGGCCTCCGCCGGCGAGAAGAAGTGCAGCTGCGGCACGTCGTACACGCGCGAGGTCACGAGGTCGCGCGTCACCGGGTCCCAGTGGTCCGCGTTCTCGAAGACGTCGTAGTCGGGGTAGCGGCCGTGCATCTGCGGCGTGGTGCCGCGGCGCTGGCGCGGGAGCTGGGACGGCGGCCGCCCGCCGCGCTTGGGCAGGTGCCCGGCGTCACGGAAGCTCTCTGCCATCTAGCGCTCCCGCCGCGAGAGGGCGGCCGCGATCCCCATCCCGCCGATCATCGCCAGCGAGCCCGGGGCGAGCGCCGGCGGCCCCATGACGAGGTTGTAGGTCGCCTCCTTGAAGCCGCCGGGCTTGCGGTAGGCGCCGCGCAGGTGGAAGTACACCCCCGCGGCGCCGTCGAGCAGGAACACGGCCGAGAGCGCGGGCAGCACGGTCCGCGCGGCCTTCTCCGACACCACCCCGGCCACGCCGGCGGCGCTCAGCGCGGGGGACAGGGCCACCGGGGTCCACATCCACTTGTTGCCGAACGAGCCGCCGTAGTGGTTGAGGTAGATCTCGAACCCCAGCGGCAGCGCGCTCACCGCGGTGGCCGCCGACAGCAGCCGCTGCGCCCGCCCGCGCCGCCAGTCGCGCAGGACCCTCATCGGTTGACGAACTCCTGCAGCTTGCCCTTGAGCGACTGCGAGATCATCTCGCGCGCCGACGGGTCGCGGTTGGCGATCGCGTGCGCCATCCCCTTGGCCTGCTCGAAGCGGATGTGCGGCGGCAGCGGCGGCACCTCCGGGTCGGTGATGACCTCGAGCAGCGCTGGCCGCCCGGCGCTCAGGCACTCGTCCCAGCCGGCGCCGACGTCCTCGGGCGTGTCCACCCGCACGCCGTGCAGGCCGAGCAGCCGCGCGTAGCCCGCGTAGTCGAAGTCCGGCAGCTGCTGGGAGGCGTCGAGCTTGGCGTCGCCGCTCATCACCCGCTGCTCCCACGTGACCTGGTTGAGGTCGTTGTTGTGCAGCACGCAGACGACGAGCCGCTGGTCGGCCCACTCGTGGTGGTAGCGGGCGATGTCGATCAGCGAGTTGATCCCGATCATCTGCATCGCGCCGTCGCCGATCGAGGCGATCACCGGCCGGTCGGGGTGGGCGAACTTGGCCGCCATCGCGTATGGGATGGCCGGGCACATCGTGGCCAGCGTCCCCGACAGCGCGGCGTCCATCCCCGCGCGCAGCTTCAGGTGGCGGGCCCACCAGTTCGTGGCCGAGCCGGAGTCGCTCGTGAGGATCACCCGGTCCGGCAGTCGCTGAGACAGCTCGTGGAAGACCAGCTGCGGGTTGATCGGGTCGGCGCTGTCGCCGGCCCGCGCGTCGAGGATCTCCCACCAGCGGCGGACGTTGTCCTCGA
>JAICUS010000276.1 GCA_025935735.1 Solirubrobacteraceae bacterium
CGAGGCCGAGCACGTTGCCGTGCCCGAAGATCCCCCACAGCGCGGGAACCGCTCGCCGGCGGACACCGTCCCGCACCGAATACTGCGCCTGCAGCCACCGCACGAGCGCCTGGCCGGTGGTGAGCCGGACGTCGCTCATGCCGGCGTCACCAGATCGAAGGCGACGCGGCCCGCCGGCTCGCGCCCGCCCAGCACGGCGAGGACGTCGTCGGTCGCGCGGCGCGTCATCTCGCGCACCGAGCGCTCGCTCAGCCCGGCGACGTGCGGGGTGAGGACGACGTTCGGCAGCGCGAGCAGGCGCGTGGTGTGCGGCGGCTCGAGCGCGAGCACGTCCAGCGCGGCCGCCCGCAGCGCGCCGCGCTCGAGCGCGTCGGCCAGCGCGCCCTCGTCGACCAGGCCGCCGCGGGCGGTGTTGACCAGCACCGCGTGCGCGGGCATGAGCGCCAGCCGCCGGCGGTCCAGCAGCCCGCGCGTGTCCGCGGTCAGCGGCGCGTGCAGCGAGACGACGTCGCTGGACCGCAGCAGCGCCTCGAGCTCCACGCGCTCCACGCCCGGCGCGTCGCCCAGCCGGGGATCGCACACCAGCACGCGCACACCGAAGCCGCCGAGCCGGCGCCGGACCGCCCGCCCGATCGCGCCGTAGCCCACGAGGCCGACCGTCGCTCCGTCGAGCTCGCCGGCCAGCGCCGGGCCCGTGCGCTCCCAGCCGCCCGCTCGCACGGCGCGATCGTGCTCGGGCACGCGCCGCAGCGCGGCCAGCATGAGCGCGAGCGTGTGGTCCGCGGTCGTCGCCGTGTTCGCACCGGGCGTCGTGCAGACCGCGACGCCGTGCCGCGCCGCCGCCTCGAGGTCGATCGAGTCCGTGCCCACGCCCACCCGCGCGATCACGCGCAGGTGCGGTGCCGCCCCGAGCACCCGCGCGTCGAAGCGGTCGGTCGAGACGATCGCCCCGGCCGCGCCGTCGAGCAGCTCGATCAGCCGCGCGGGCGACCGGCCGGCGCCGTCGGGGGCGAGCCGCACCGCATAGCCGGCCGCGCGCAGCCGCGCGCCCGTCTGGGCGCCGTCGGGCTCGAAGCCGGGCCACGTGACCAGGACAGCAGGCACGAACTGATCCAATCACCGGACCACTTGCCCTGACCAGGCACAGATCCGTCCGGGTGCCGCGCGAACGCGGCAGCGCTCCGCTTCGCCGCCCGTGTGCCGGGGACGGCGGACGCCCGACGCCGTCGCGCCGCCCGCGTACGGGGGTCGGCGGACGCACCGGCGCTCCTCGCCGCCCGCGTGTCGGAGTCGGCGGACACACCGGCGCTGCCTCGCCGCCCGCGTGCCGGGGCCGGCGGACGCACCGGCGCTCACTCGCCGCCCGCTTGCCGGGGCCGGCGAACGGCTGGCTGGGTAGGGGGTGAGAGCCTTGGCCGCCGTGCGCGGTGATCGGTGCGGGGGCGCCCGCGGGAGACGCGTGTCGGGTTAGGCGTGTAGAGGCCGACAAACTTTACTCTCGATCCCCTGACTGTAAGCCAATATGATCGTACATGAGCGATTCCAGGAGATCCGGCCGAGACCCGCACACAGTCGACCCTCCCCGGCACGACCGAAGGCCCGGCCGCCCCCTACCCAGCCGGCCGTTCGCCGATTCCGTCGTACCGCACCGCACCCCGCCGACCGAAGGCCCGGCCGCCCCCTACCCAGCCGGCCGTTCGCCGATCCCGCCGCGCCGCACCGCCCGGCACCGGCCGCGCCGCACCCCGCCGCAGCACGCCACGCCGCACGCGGGCGCTATCCGGAGCCGGGGAGCGCGCCCGGCGAGGACCACGATGCCGATGCCGACCGCCGCCGCCGCCGCGCACAGGACGTAGACGCCGGTGGCCAGGCCGCGGGACGGTTGGGGGCCGATGCCCTTCGCGGACGGCCCGCCCAGCGCCGCGACCAGCGGACCCCGAGCGACGAGCAGGGCGAGGCCGGCGACGAGCAGGGCGAGGCCGGCGAGATCACGACGATCCCGAAGACGGTCACAGGAGGCCAGTGGTCGTGCCTTCCCTCAGGGGTCAGCCTGCGCGACGGGCCGTCAGGCCGCCGTCGACGAACAGCGTCGTGCCCGTGATGTAGCCCGCGTCGTCGGACGCCAGGAAGGCGATCGCGGCCGCGACCTCGTCCGGCGTGCCGATCCGGCGCAGGGCGACGGCCGCCGCCATCGCCGCGCCGGCGGCGGCCGGGTCGGCGGCGCGCTCCATGCTCTCACGCACCAGCCGCGTGTCGGTGAAGCCCGGGCAGACGCAGTTGACACGGACGCGGTGCGGGCCGTAGTCGAGCGCGAGGCTGCGGGTCAGGCCGACGAGGCCGGACTTGGCCGCGGCGTAGGGGAAGAAGCCCTCGAGCGTGGCCGCGGCGTGCAGCGAGGACACCGTGACGATCGCTCCGCCGCCGGCGGCGAGCATGTGCGGGAGCACGTGCTTGGCGGACAGCCAGGCCGACTTGAGGTCGACGGCGAAGAACCCGTCCCACTCGGCCTCGGTCATCCGCGTCGCGTCGTGGTTGGCGTTGACGCCGGCGTTGGCCACCAGCACGGCCGGCGGGCCGAGGCGCGCCACGCATTCCGCCACGAGCGCGCGGACGTCGGCCTCGCGCCCGGCGTCGGCGGCGACGAAGCAGGCGCGCCGCCCGGCGGCGAGCTCCGCCTCGGCCGCCTCCCCCGCGGCGGCGTCGCGACCGCAGAAGCAGACGCTCAGCCCGTCGGCCAGCAGCCGGCGCACCGTCGCGAGCCCGATGCCGCGGCTGCCGCCGGTCACCAGCGCGACGCGAGACATATAATCACTGTATCAATGGACGTTCCGATCGAGACCCTCACGACAGGCGACCGGCTCGGCGAGGGGCCCGTCTGGATGGCGGGCGAGCAGGCGCTGCTGCGCGTGGACATCGCCGCCGGTGAGATCGTGCGCCGGAAGGCGGACGGGAGCGAGACACGGCGCGCGCTCGGCGCCCCCGTCGGCTTCGCGCTGCCGGCGGCGGCCGGCGGCCTGGTCGCCGGGGTCGCCCGCGAGCTCGTCGCGCTCGCCGCCTTCGACGCCGCGCCGCGAACGCTCGCGGCCGTCGAGCCCGGCCGCCCGCGCAACCGCTTCAACGACGCCGCCTGCGACCCGCGCGGCCGGCTGTGGGCGGGGACGATGTCGACGACGCGCGAGCCGGGTGCGGCCGCGCTCTACCGCGTCGAGCCCGGCGGCCTGCCCGAGGTCGCGCTCGCCGGGGCGACCGTGTCCAACGGCCTCGACTGGGACCGCGACGCCACGCGCCTGTACTACGTCGACTCGGTCACCCAGCGCATCGACGCGATCGACTTCGACCTCGATCGCGGCCGGCTCGGCGCGCGGCGGCCGTTCGCCGCGGTCGACCCGGCCGACGGCCTCCCGGACGGCCTGTGCGTCGACGCCGACGGCGGAATCTGGCTCGCGCTGTTCGGCGGCGGCGCCATCCGCCGCTACACCCCCGCCGGCCGGCTCGACGCCCACATCGCGCTGCCGGTCAGCCATCCCACCAGCCTCGCGTTCGGCGGCCCCGAGCTGCGCGACCTCTACGTCACCTCGGCCGGGCCGCTGCTGCGGCTGCGCCCCGGCGTGGCGGGACGCCCACCGACGCCGTTCGGCGGCGGCTAGTGGTCGTCCCCGGAAATACGGTGGGTCGCTGGCGGCGGCAACCGTCGCGTCTGCCGATGCACGGTGGGCGCGAGCATGCTGGTGGCACGTATGCGCCCGCCGGGCGCCGCGAGCGAAGCGGTGGCGAGCCCGCAGGGCGAGACAGAATGCGGCGGGGGCCCGTCAGACCCCGGCCGTATTTTCGGGGGCGGCCACTAGGCCGCGCGGGCCACCCGGCGGGCATGCTGGCGCAGGTACTCCGCGACTGTGTCGAGGTGCGTGCGCACCGCTGTGCGCGCCCGCTCGGGATCGTGCGCGCGCACGGCGGCGAGGATCTCCGCGTGCTCCGGGAATGCCCGCGCGCGCCGCGCCGCGGGCCGGGCGAGCGGATAGCGGGCGGCCAGGAGCGCGTCGTCGATCCGGCGTACGAGCGAGACGAGCGCGACGTTGCCCGTGGCGGCCACCAGCGCGGCGTGGAACGCGACGTCGGCCTCGTGGTAGGCCCGCTCGCTGTCGCGCGCCGGGCGCATGCGCAGCGCCTGCTCCATCTCCCACAGGCGCGAGGACATCGTGTCGATCTGCGCGGGTGTCGCCCGCTCCGCCGCCAGCGCCGCCGCCTCGGTCTCGATGATCCGGCGGCACTCGAGGTACTCGCCGAGCAGCGGCACGGCGGCCGGCCCGTCGAGCGCCGCAGCGATCACCTCGGAGTCGAAGAGGTCCCACTCGTCGCGCGGGTTGACGGTCGAGGAGCTGCCGTGGCGGACGGTGATCAGCCCGCGCTCCTCCAGCGCGCGCAGCGCCTCGCGGGCGATTCCCCGGCTGATGCCGAAGCGCTCGGCCACGGCCACCTCGCGGGGCAGCGCATCGCCGGGGGCCAGCCGCCCGCCGACGATGTCGCGCGCATATTGGGCCATTGCGTCACGGTGCAGCCGCGCCATCGCCTGAGACCCAATCACACGATCACCGGACGGTCAACGCGATGGCCCGCGGGCTGGGCCAGAAGCTCAAGTACGATCGGGCCATGAGCGACGAGGCGCCAGCCGGCGTGACCCGGGTGCGCCGCGCGCTCGCCGGGCTGGAGCTCGCCGCGCTGCGCCATCGCAGCGCCGTCAAGCGCGTGCTCGGCGTGGGCGACGAGGAGCTGTGCGCGCTGCTGCACCTCGTCCACCACGGCGGCGCCTCGCAGCGTCAGCTGGCCGAGCTGACGACGCTCTCGCGCAGCGGCACGGGCGCGATGGTGCAGCGGCTCGAGCAGCACGGGCTGGTCCAGCGCCGGCCCCAGCCGGGCGACCGTCGCGCCCGGGTGGTCGAGCTCTCCCCCGCCGGGCGCGAGCGCATGCAGCGCGCCTACCGGGAGCTCGACGCGGCGCTGGCCGCCGCGCTGCCCGACTCCCCGGACGCCGACCTCGACGCGCTCGCCCGGCTGCTCGACCGGATCGGCCACGCCGCCGACCGCGCGCAGGCCGAGCTCGGCGGCGCTAGCCCCGCGCCCCCGCCTCCGCCGCCCGGCGAGCCGATCTGGCGCCGTTGGGGCTGACGTCGCCCGGCGCCACGAACGCCAGGAGCAGCAGCTCGTGCGCGCGCCGCGGTCCCGGCCGCGCGCGACCGGCGGCGGCGATCGCCGCGATCTCGTCCGCGGCCCGCAGCAGGACGTCGTCCACCGCGCGCTCGCCCGCGTCGTCGAGCGCGACCAGCCACCGCGTCAGGTGCGCGTGCGCGCCGTCGAAGCCGCCGGACAGCGCGCCCCGGCGCGCCTCGGCCGCGATGTGGTCGAGCGCCTCCAGCACCAGCGCCCGCCGCGCGCCCGCGGGCAGCCCGGCCCAGTCGTCGTCGCTCACCAGCTGCGCCCCGGTCGCGCGGTAGTAGCGCGTCAAGGCGCCGCGCCGGCGCTCGGTGCGCACGAGCTCGAGGCAGCCCTGGCGGGCGAGGACGCGCGTGTGGTAGCTGACGAGGTTCAGCGGCTGCCCGAGCCGCCGGGCCACGTCGCTCGGGCACGCGGGCGCCGCCTCGTACTCGAGCAGGATGCGACCGCGCAGCCAGTGCGGGAGCACGGAGGCCCGGCGGTCGGACATCAGCGCAGATGCTGGCAGTCCGGGCAGCCGCTGTCACGCGGGATCGCCTCCCGGCGCACGCGCAGCGTCCGCACGTCCAGCAGCAGCGCGGCACCGGCGCTGGCGGGCTCCGCCCCGATCAGCAGCTGCACGAGCTCCGAGGCCAGCAGCGTGCCGACGATGCCCGAGGCCGGGCCGAGCGTCGCGCCGCGCGCCACGGCTTCCGGCGCGCGCTCGACGTAGGCGTCGTAGCCGGCCGACGTGCGCCGCAGCAGGCGCTCGTGGCAGGTGAAGCACGCCGTGCGGCCGGGCACATAGAGCGGCCCGACCTTGAGCAGCGGCGGCAGCTGGCCGGCGGCGATGAACGGCACCCGCGCGGCCAGGCACGCGGCGTTGAACCAGCGCGCGAGCACGTACGGCGGCTCGTCGGCGGCGAGCAGCACGGCGTCCGCGCCCTCGACCACCGCGGCCGCGTCCTTCGGCGAGCCGATCCGCAGCGCCAGCGCCTCCACCTCGGCGCGCGGGTCGAACGCCCGCAGCCAGGCCGCGGCCGCGCGCACCTTGAGCGTGCCGACGTCCGCCGGCCCGTAGAGCACCTGGCGGTTGAGGTTCGACGGCGCGACGACGTCGTCGTCGGCCAGCCGCAGGGCGCGCACGCCGGCCGCGAGCAGCGCCGCGAGCGCCCACGTGCCGAGGCCCCCGCAGCCGACCACCGTCACCCGCGCGCGGGCCAGCCGCCGCTGGAGGTCGCGCTCGTCGCCGAACTCCGCCAGCCACGGGAGCTGGCGCGCGTAGCGGGCGGCGTCCTCGGCGTCGAGCGGCGGCGAGGCCGCCGCGGGCACGAGCACGCCCGCCGCGGCCAGCGCGGCGAGCTTCTCCGCGACGGCCGGCTCCGGCAGCGCCAGCGCCGCCGCCAGCTCCGCGGGCGTCCCGGCCCCGGCCGCGAGGCGCTCGAGCAGCTCGCGGTCGGCGGGCGTCGCGTCGCGCACGCGCAGGTCCTCGTCGCCGGCGCGGAACAGGAACAGCGCTCCGCCGGGCCCGGCCACGGGCTCGACGGACGCCCGCAGCCGCACGGCGGCCGCCTCGGAGGCGGCGGCCGCCGCGGGCGCGGCAGGGCTCAGTGGCCCTTGAAGGTCCCGTGCTCGCCCACCACGGGACGCTCGCTGATCTCGATCGTCATGCCGGTTCACCTCCTCCCCTCATCCGGCGCAGCGTGCTGCGCGATGTACACCGCCTTGCTGTGGCGCAGCTCGTCGAGCGGCTGCTCGCTCCCGCCGGCGCCATCCGTCCCCCACACCGCGACGCAGCGCAGCCCGGCCGCGGCCAGCGCGGCCTCCAACCGCTCGCGCGGGTGGTGGCGCTGCCGGTGCCACGCCCGCTCGCGCCGCCAGAACGGCGGGTCGGCGGGCTCGAGGAGGTCGACCGCCGCCTCGGCGAGCGACCCGGCGGGGAGGTCCCCCTCCGCCCGGCCCTCGAAGACCACGACGGCGCCGTCGGCCTGCGCCACGAGCAGCGACGTGTAGAGCATCCGGAAGCTGGCCAGCGTGTCGACGTCGAACACGACCACGCCGCCCGGCGCGAGGTTGCGTGCGAAGCCGGCGAACGCGTCGGCCAGCTCGGCGTCGGTGAGGAGGAAGTTGACGCCGTCGCTGACCGACCAGATGAGGTCGAAGGTCCCGAGCACGGGCAGCGCGCGCATGTCCGCGCACTCGAGCCGGACGGCCGGGCCGAGCCGCTCGCGCGCCGCGGCGAGCATGCCCGGCGAGATGTCGGCGCCGACGACGTCATAGCCGCGCGCGAGCATCGGCGCGGCGCTCGCGCCGGTGCCGCAGCCGACGTCGAGCAGCCGGCGCCCGCCGAGCCCGGCCCGCGTGGCAAGCGCTTCCAGCTGCGCGGCCCAGGCGGCGTGGTCGTGGTGCGCGGTCAGGCGGTCGTAGAGCGGCGCGAGCACGTCGAAGGCCGCCTGGGCCGGGTCGGTGCCGGACGTGGCGGTCACGCCGCCTC
>JAICUS010000798.1 GCA_025935735.1 Solirubrobacteraceae bacterium
GTCGTCGAGGGCGGCGACGGCACCGACACGCTGGCGTTCAATGGCTCCAACGCGGCCGAGCGCCTCGTCGTCCCGGCGAACGGCGTGCGCGGCCACCTGCACCGCGACGTCGCGGCGGTCGACATGGACTTCGACGGCGTGGAGACCGTCGCGCTGCGGACGCTCGGCGCGCCCGACACCATCACCGCCGGCGACCTCACCGGCACCGCGGTCAAGACCGTCGACGTCGACCCCGGCAACGACACCGCGGCCGACACCGTGGTGGCGCAGGGCACGGCGGGCGCCGACAACGTCGCGATCGCCTCCGTGGCCGGCGAGCTCGCGACCTCCGGGCTGGCCGCCCAGGTGCGCATGGCCGCCGGCGACCCGCTCGACACCCTCGACGTGGCCGGGCTGGGCGGCGACGACACGCTCACCTCCGGGACCACCGTGGCCGGCACCTCCGCCGCGGCGTTCGACGGCGGCGATGCGAACGACATTGCGATCTATCGCGGTTCTGCGAACGATGATGAGATCGGGATTGCGAACAATGGCACCGCCGAGCGCGTGCTCGCCACCAACGGCGCGGCGCCGCTCGACGTCCGCTCGGCAGAGGGGCTCAGCGTCCAGGCCCTCGGCGGCAACGACAGCGTGACCGGCCAGAACGGCATCTCGCTGTTCGCGCCCCTGACCATCGACGGCGGCTCGGGCAACGACACGCTGCGCGGCGGCGACGGCGCCGACGTGCTGCTCGGCAACTCGGGCAACGACGTCATCGACGGCAACCGCGGCACCGACGACGAGCACGGCGGGACCGGCAACGACACGTTCCTGTGGGATCCCGGCGACGGCAGCGACGCGCTCGCGGGCGACGGCGGCGCGGACGCGCTGCAGTTCAACGGCTCCAACATCGGCGAGCTGATCGACGTGACGGCGCAGGGCGCCGGCGCGCTGCTGACCCGCAATGTCGCCGCGGTCAGCCAGTCGCTCGCCGGCATCGAGACGGTCGGCGTCAACGCGCTGGGCGCCGCCGACACCATCACGGTCGGCGACCTGTCGGGCACCGGCGTGGGCACCGTGGACGTCGACCCCGGCACCGCCGACGCCGCGGCCGACACGGTGGTCGCCCGGGGCACGGCCGGCGCGGACAAGGTCAGCCTGAGCTCGGGCGGCGGAGACCTCGTCACCTCGGGGCTCGGCTCCCAGGTGCGCATGGCGGCCGGCGACGCGCTCGACACGCTGCTCGTGGCCGGGATGGCCGGCGACGACACCCTCATCTCGAGCCCGGCCGTGGCCGGCACTGCCGCGGCGGCGTTCGACGGCGGCGAGGACATCGACACCGCGATCTATCGCGGGACTGCGAACGATGATGAGATCGGGATCGTGAACAATGCCGGCGCGGCCGAGCGCGTGTTCACCCTCGGCGGCTCGGCGCCGCTGGACGTCCGGTCGGCCGAGAGCCTGGACATCCAGAGCCAGGACGGCAACGACACCGTGACCGCTCAGAACGGCCTGTCGGCGTTCGCGCCGCTGACCATCGAAGGCGGCACGGGCGAGGACGTCCTGCGCGGCGGCGACGGCGCCGACACGATCGTGGGCGGCTCCGGCGATGACGTCATCGACGGCAACCGCGGCAACGACTCCGAGCGCGGCGGCAGCGGCAACGACACGTTCCTCTGGGACCCCGGCGACGGCAGCGACGTGCTGGACGGCGACGGCGACAACAACACGCTGCAGTTCAACGGCTCCAACATCGGCGAGCAGATCGACGTGTCCGCCGTGCCCGGCGGCGCGCAGCTGACGCGCAACGTGGCCGCCGTCACCCAGACCATGAACGACGTCGACGCCGTGGAGATCGCCGCGCAGGCCGGCGCCGACCAGCTGACGGTGAACGACCTGACCGGCAGCGGCGTCGGCTTCGTCGGGATGACGTTCGCGCCCGACGCCTCGCCGCCGGACACGGTGGTGGAGAACGGCACCCCCCGCCGCGACAACGTGACCGTCACCCGCGAGGGCGACGACGTGTTCACGGTCGGGTTCCCCGCCGAGACCCGGATCACCGGCGCGGTGCCGGCGGACACGCTGGCCATCAACACGCTCGACGGGCGCGACTCCGCGTTCGTCGCCCCGGAGGTGTCGCAGCTCATCACTTCGGTGGTGGACCTGGGCGCCGGGCAGTAGTTAGGCTGGCCGCATGAGCGGCACCGATCGCGGGAGGCGCTCCGGCGCCTCCCCCGATCTGCTGGA
>JAICUS010000311.1 GCA_025935735.1 Solirubrobacteraceae bacterium
CTCGTCGATCCTCTCCACGGTGAACCAGTCGAGTGCGGCTGCTCGGCCCACGCGGCAAAGCTAGTGGAGCACCCGGCAACGTTTGCCGGGTCGGGATGGCCGTGTGCGCTCGCGCCCGGCAGCCGCAAGACCGTCCGACCGTCGCGCGTGTCGCCTTTGTCGGGCTGAAGCCGACAAACCCGACACGCACCGCGGCGAGCCGCGGCGCGGCCGTTCGCGGACAACCCGCCGCCGGCGTCAACCCGGCGTCGGGTGCCTGACGCGCCACCAACTCCTGTCCACCGGCCCGAGCTCCGACTTGCCGGAGCCGAGAGCTGTGGCTCTACGAAAGCGCTCGTGAGTCGGCGAAAGCAGACACGGCGGGCGATGACCGGTTTGTCCCCCGCTCACCGTCCCAAGACGATCCACGGCGCGGCGGCCATCGACCGCCGTCAGTTCTCGGGCGCCGGCGGCGCGAAGCCCTGGCGGGTCATGACGCCCCATTCGCGGCCCGCCCGACCGTAGCGGGCGAGGCCGCGGAAGCGCCAGATGGCCGTGAGCTGGCGGTACCCGAGGCCCTCGACGAGCGAGACGAGCATCAGGTACAGGCGGTCGGAGAGCTTGCCGTAGCCGCGGTAGGTCCACTCCTCCAGCGCGAGCGTGAACGCGGTCAGCACGAGCGAGAAGCCGTAGGCCACGGCGACGAACAGCAGCGCGAAGCGGACGTCGACCACGCTCCAGGCCAGGCCGAGCGCCACCGCCAGCAGGCCGACGATCTCCACCACCGGCGCGAGCAGCTCGACGAACACGAAGTAGGGCATGACGAACAGGCCGAGCACGCCGTAGCGCGGGTTGAGCACCATCCGCAGGTGGCGGCGCAGGACGTCGGCCAGGCCGCGGTGCCAGCGGTCGCGCTGGCGGGCGAGCACCCGCAGGGTCGACGGGACCTCGGTCCAGGCGACCGGGTCGGGGACGAAGATCACGTGGTCGCCGGCGCCGCGCTCGCGGGCCAGGCGGCGCATGCGCACGACGACCTCCATGTCCTCCCCCACCGTCTCGTGCTCGTAGCCGCCGGCGGCGATCATCGGCTCGCGCCGGAACAGGCCGAACGCGCCGGAGATGACGAGGTTGCCGCCGAGCCGGTTCCAGCCGAGCCGGCCGGCCATGAACGCCCGCAGGTACTCGACGGCCTGCAGCGCCTCCAGGAACCGCCGCGGCGCGCGCTGGCGCACCACCCGGCCGGCGCGCACCTCGCAGCCGTTGACCGCGCGGATCGTGCCGCCCACCGCCAGCGCCTGGTCGTCGACCAGGAACGGCCGGATCATCCGCTGCAGCGCGTCGGCCTCGACGAGCGTGTCGGAGTCGATCGCGCACACGAGCTCGCCGCCGGCCACGTCGAGCCCGACGTTCAGCGCGTCCGCCTTGCCGCCGTTCTCCTTGTCCACCACGACCAGCGCGGGCGTGCGGCGCGAGCGGTACAGGCCGCGGACCGGCGCGGCGTCCAGGCGGCGCCGCAGCGCGGCCGCGTCGATCGCCACGAGGTCGAAGTCGCGCCGCAGGACGTCGAGCGTGCCGTCGCCGGACCCGTCGTTGACCACGACGACCTCCAGGCTCGGGTAGCGCAGCGTCAGCAGCGAGCGCACGCTGTCGGACACCGTGCGCGCCTCGTTGTAGGCGGGGGCGAGCACGGAGATCGTCGGCGCGACCTCGGAGGAGAGCACCCGCCAGCGCGTCTCGCGCCATACGTCGAGGCGGTGCGCGCGCATCTCCACCGCGGCGGAGGCCAGCAGCAGCGCCAGGATGCCGTTGACGACGACGAAATAGCCGAGGATCAGCCAGTCGAGGCCGACGAGCAGGGCCTCCAGGACGTCGCCGGGGGTCATGCCGGCAAGCCCGCCTCGGGCAGGTCGAGCGTCTGCCGCGCCATGTCGCGGGCGAACGCGTCCTCGTCGCGCAGCGCGCGCTGGAGCAAGAGCTGGCCGGCCGGGCCGAGCGCGCGCAGGGCCAGCGAGGCGTCGCGGCGGACCTGCCACACCGGGTCGTGCAGCGCGGCGGCGAGCGCGGGCGCGGCGGGCCAGTGGCCGAGCCGGCCGAGCGCCACCGCGGCGGCGGCGCGGACTTCGGACGCGGGGTCCTCCAGGCGCTCGACCACCGCGGCGGCGTGGCGCTCGCCGCCGAGCGCGCCGAGCACCCGCACCGCCCAGGCGCGCACGCCGGCGTCGGGGTCGTCCAGGCGCCCGTGGGCGGGCTCGGCGAGGCGCGCGTCGCCGATCCGCGCGGCCACCTCCAGCGCCTCGCGCGGCGCACCCGCGACGATCGCCCGGGCGAGCGGCTCGACGCCCGCCCCGCGCAGGCGCACCAGCGCGTCCATCGCCGTGTAGCGGGGGAACGGCGCGGGGTCGGCGAGCATGGCCACGAGCCGCTCCGCCGGCCCGGCTTCGGGATGCGCGGCCGCCCACTCGGCCGCCTGGGCGCGCACCTCGGGGCGCGGGTCGTCGAGCAGCGGCGGCACCGTCGTCTCGCCGCCGCCGTGCAGCGCGAGCACCCGCGCGGCGTGCAGGCGGGTGCGCCAGCGCCGGGCGCCGCAGTGCGCCTCGGCGTGCTCGACCAGCCCGCGCCGGCGCGCGATCTCGTCCAGCGCCTCCCGCTCCGGCCCCGCCAGGCTGGGCGCCAGCTCGTCCAGCACGGCCAGCGCGCGCTCGGGCGCGACGGCGGCGAGCGCCGCGGTCGCCTCCTCGTCGGCCTCCCCGCGCCGGGCGGCGCCGAGGATGGCCGCGCGCGCCCTGCGCACCCGGCGGTCGCGCAGCCGGCCGGCCGCCGCCACCACGGTGCCGTGCAGGACCATCAGCCCGATCCCGCAGACCAGCAGCGCCAGCAGGACGAGCAGGGCGACGTCGAGGAGCCGGGACGAGATCATCGCCCGAGCGACCGCTGGACGTGCTGCATGAGCACCGCGAGCGAGAACGGCTTGGCGATGTGGTCGCCGGCGCCGACCTGCAGCGCGGTCAGGATCTCGCGCTGGGAGGCGCGAGCGGTGAGCATGATCACCCGGCTGCCGGCCAGCGCGCCGTCGGCGTGCAGGCCGCGCAGGACGGTCAGGCCGTCGCGGGCCGGCAGGTCCCAGTCGAGCAGGACCAGCGCGGCCTTGACCGGCGGACGGGCGCCGCCCAGCGCGGTCGCGGCCTCGTCGCCGTCGCGGATCCAGCGGGTCGTGTAGCCGCGCAGCGCCAGCCCCTCGAGCACGAGCTGGGCGAGCACCTCGTCGTCCTCCACCAGCGCGACGTCGACCTCCTCGGTGCCCTCGCGCGCCACCCCGGCCAGCTCGAGCCGGTTGCCGCCGGCCGCCTCCGCCGCCCGCCGGGCCGCCGAGGCCGCGGCCACCAGCGCGCTGATGGTCTTTCCGTCGCGCGGGTGCTGCGCCACGCCGGCGGAGCCGCTGCGCGGCCGGGTCTCCGGTGTGACGGCGGACGCCGCGACGGCGCCGCCGCGCGGGCCGCGCAGCCCCGCCACCGCCTCGAGGATCAGCGCCCGGACGTCGTGCGCGTCGGCGCCGGGCATCCCCACGACGAGCTCGCCCGCGCCCCACAGGGCGCCCACGTCGCCGGGGCGCAGCAGCTTGCGCACCACGCGGCCGGCCGTGGCCAGCGCCGGGTCGCGCTCGGCGTCGGGCAGCGCGGCGAAGTCGTCGACCGCCAGCGCGGCGACGGCGAACGGGAGCCCGAGCCGCTGGGCGAGCGCGAGCAGCAGCTCGAGCCGCGGCTCGGCCGCCGGGCGGCGCGGCAGGCCGCTCACGTCGTCGTGGTCGGCGCCCCGGCCGGCGCCGCCGGTCAGGCGCTCGAGCCGGCCGTTGACCCGGGCGACCAGCTCGGCCGGCTGGACCGGCTTGGGCACGTAGTCGTCGCCGCCGGCGGCGAACAGCTGGGCCACCGCGGCCGAGCTCGTGGTCGCGGTGAGGAACAGGACGGGTGTCGCGCGCCAGCGCGGGTCGGCGCGCAGCGCGCGGCACAGCTCCACGCCGTCGGCACCGGGCATCTGGACGTCGAGCGCCACGAGGTCCGGGTGTACCCGCTCCAGCGCGGTCCAGAAGTCCAGCGCGTCGTCGCACACGCCGACCTCGTGCCCGGCGGCCCGCAGCGCGGCGGCCACGATCTCCAGGCTGACCGGGTCGTCGTCGACCACCAGCACGCGGCTGACCGCGCGCCGGTCGGCGGCCAGCGCGGCGAGCTCGGCCACCACCGACTCGGGCGCCAGCCCGGTGCCGAGCAGCCGCCGCGCGCCGGCGCGCACGAGCCCGACCCGGTCGGCGCCGCCCGCCACCAGCAGCGCGACCGCGCCGCCCGCGCCCGACAGTCTCGCGACGGTCGATTCGAGGTCCGGCAGCCCGCCGTCCAGCAGCGCCACGTCGGCCGTGCCCGGCTCCGGCGCGGCGGCTGCGGTGGACACGCGCCAGCCGCGCCCCTCGGCCGCGCGCAGGATCGGCGCCGAGCGCGCGCTGGGCAGCCCGGCGAGCACGACCCGCGGCGCCCCGTCGTGGGCCTCCGGCGCGGCCGGCCCCGCCTCGACCGCCCGCCGCAGCGCCATCACCCGCTCGGCCAGCCCGGGCGCGGCGGACTGCGGCGGGACGACCTCGAACGCCGTCTCGAGGTCCCGCGCCACGATCGAGCCCGAGCCGACCCCGAACGACCCCAGCGCGCCCGACAACCGGTGCGCCTCCCGCCGCGCGCCGTCCCGGGTCGCGTCGGTCAGCGCGCCGGAGAGCAGCGCGGCCACGGCATCCTCGAGCGAGGCCACGCGCTCGAGCAGCAGCGGCAGCGCGCCGGGCCAGGCAGCGACGAGCGGATCGTCTGGCGCCTCCGCGGCCATGCCGGGCATCGTAGGGGCCGCGGTCGGATACCGGCGAGCTGCGGGTACCCCACACGCCGTGCCCATCACCGTCCTCATCGCCGACGACGACCCCGTCATGCGCATGCTGGTCAGCGCGATCGTGGCCCGCGACCCCGAGCTGACGCTGGCCGGCGAGGCCGAGGACGCCGACCAGGCGATCGCGCAGGCCGAGCGCCTGCGGCCCGACGTCGCGCTGCTCGACGTCGAGATGCCCGGCGGCGGCGGCCCGGCGGCCGCGCACGGCATCCGCGAGCGGGTGCCCGCCACGAAGGTGCTCGCGCTCAGCGCCCACGAGGCCGACGCGGCGCGCGACGAGATGACCGTGGCCGGCGCGGTCGGCTACGTGGTCAAGGGCGCGCCGCCCGACGCGGTCGCCGCGGCCATCAAGGCATCGGTCACGCGGCCGTGACCGCGCGGGCGCGGCCGGCGTTCTTGGCCTCGTAGAGCGCGGCGTCCGCGCGGGCCAGCAGCGCCTCGGCGGACTCCTGGCCGTCCCAGACGGCGATGCCGGCCGACGCGGTCTGGCCGAGCGGCACGGCGGCCAGCAGGCGCTCGACCACGGCCGCGGCGCCCGCGTGCTCGGAGTGCGGCAGCAGCGCGGCGAACTCCTCGCCGCCGTAGCGGGCGAGCGTGTCGGTCTCGCGCATGATCGGGCGCCAGGCGCGCGCGGTGTCGGCCAGCAGGCGGTCGCCGGCCGGGTGGCCGTGGGCGTCGTTGAACGCCTTGAAGCGGTCGAGGTCGAGCATGACGAGGCAGAGGCTGCCGCCGTGGCGCGCCGCGCGGGAGAGCTCGCGAGCCAGGTCCTCCTCCCACACGCGGCGGTTCGGCAGGCCGGTGAGCGGGTCCGTGCGCGCCGTCTCGCGCAGGCGGTCCAGCAGCGCGGTGCGGTGGATCGTCACCGCCGCCTCGGCGGCCAGCAGCCGCAGCAGCTCCTCGTCGCGGGCGGCGAGCTCGGCGCGCGCCTGCGGCCAGCCGACGGCGATCACGCCGACGCAGCGGTTGTCGTGCACGGCCGGGAACCAGGCGCCCGACACGGCGCCGGTGACGTCGTACCAGTTCAGCGACACGCGCGGGTCGGCGGGGACGTCGGGCACGAACACCGGGTCGCAGGTCAGGTACGCGGCGCCGGCCGCGTTGACCTGGCCGAGGTCGAGCGTCATCCCGCGCACGGCGGCGCCGACGCCCGCGGTGACCGCGAGCGTGTCCGGAGCCTTCCCCGGCTCCCACAGCACCACCGAGCTCGCGCCGGTGACGTCGCGCACCGCCGCGCACAGCTCGTTGCGCGCGGCGTACATGTCGTTCTGAGAGGCCAGCTCGTGCGCGACCCGGGCCAGCGCGCTGAGGTCCTCGGCGCGCCCCGCGGCGCGGGCCTCGGCCGCCCGGCGGTGCAGGAACTGCGCCACGTGCGCCGTCACCGTCTCCAGCAGCCGGGCCAGCCCGGGCTCGCGCTCGCGCGGCGTGCACGACACCAGCGTCACCACGCCCAGCGTGCCGTCGTCGAGCCGCAGCGGCAGCGCCACGGTGGAGCGGATGCCGGTCGCCAGCGAGCGCGGCGGTTCCTCGCCCCCGCCCGCGGCGTCGCGCCACAGCGGCTCGTGGGCCAGCCAGGCCTGGCCGGGCAGCCCGTCGCCGACCTCGAACGCGTGGCCCGCGCCGACGGCCAGGAAGTCCTCGAAGCCCTCGGCCTGCGTCCAGGCGGCGCGCCGGCGCAGGCGCTCGTCGTCGCCCATCGTCCACAGCTCGCCCGCGTCCCAGCCGAGCTCGCTGCACAGCGCGCCCAAGGCCGGCTCGGCGACGTTCGTGAGCTCGTCGGCCTCGTTGAGCACGGCCACGATCGCCCGCTCGGCCGCCGAGTAGCGCTCGGCAAGCTTCTCGGCCGTGATGTCGCGCATCACGCCCACGAACCCGGTCGGCAGCCCGTCCCAGCCGGTCACCGCGCGCGCCTCGACATCGGCCCAGCGCACGGCGCCGGCCGCGGTGAGGAAGCGGTGCGACAGGCGCACGGCCGGCTGCTCGCCGCGCAGCAGCGGCGCGAACGTGCGCGCGTGCTCGGCCCGGTCGTCGGGGTGGACGAAGCTCCAGGCCGGCCGGCCGAGCGACTCGGCCACGCCGAACCCGGTGGCCTGCTCCCAGGCGTCGTTCAGGTAGGTCCAGCGCGCCCGCGCGTCGGTCTCGAACACGCAGTCGCTCATGCTCTCCACCACCCGCCGGTGGCGCTCCTCGCTGCGGCGCAGC
This sequence comes from Solirubrobacteraceae bacterium, assembly GCA_025935735.1. The sequence goes on from JAICUS010000311.1 coordinate 7,099, forward strand.
TGCGCCTCCGCGGCGTAACGGGCGGTCAG
>JAICUS010000601.1 GCA_025935735.1 Solirubrobacteraceae bacterium
CATCGCGCCGTCGAGCGTGAGCGTGATGCGCGAGAGCGTCGGGTCGTCCGTCGGACCGACCGCGAGCGTGTCGATGTTGAAGCCGCGGCGGGCGAACAGGCCGGCGATGCGCGTGAGCACGCCCGGCTTGTTCTCCACGAGGATCGAGAGGATGTGCTTGCGCCCGGTGCGGACGCCCGCGGACGCCTCCAGCTCCTCGAGCGACAGGATCTCCTTGGTGGCCGGCTCGCCCATCAGCCCACCATCTCCCGCGCCGCCGCGCCCGGGGCGATCATCGGATACGTGTTCTCCTCGCGGGTGACCTTGACGTCGACGATCACCGGGCCGGGCGTGGCCAGCGCCGCCCGCAGGTCCTCCACCAGCGTGGCCTTGTCGGTCAGCAGGACGCCGGTCGCGCCGTAGGCGCCGGCGAGCTTGACCCAGTCCGGCCAGCTGCCCATGTCGACGTTGGAGTAGCGGCGGTCCCAGAACAGCTCCTGCCACTGGCGGACCATGCCCAGGTAGCCGTTGTCCATGATCACGCACTTGACCGGGATGTCGAACTGCTTGGCCGTGGCCAGCTCCTGCACGTTCATCTGGAACGAGCCGTCGCCGGTCAGCAGCACGCTCGGGACGTCGGGCACCGCCACGGCCGCGCCGATCGCCGCCGGCAGCCCGAAGCCCATCGTCCCCAGGCCGCCGGAGTTGATCCAGCGCCGCGGCTGGGAGAAGTGGAAGTACTGCGCTGCCCACATCTGGTGCTGGCCGACGTCGCTGGACAGGATGCACTGGCCGCCGTCCGTCGCCTCGTACAGCGCCTGGACGAGGTACTGCGGCTTGATCTCGTGGTCGGAGGTGTCCTCGTAGCGCAGCGGGTGCTGGCCGCGCCACTGCTCGATGCGCTCCCACCACGCGCTCAGGCGCTTCGGGTCCGGCTCCAGCGCCCGGTACTCGGCCACCAGCCGGGAGACGATCCGCTTGGCGTCGCCCACGATCGGGATGTGGGCCGGGACGTTCTTGGAGATCTCCGCCGGGTCGATGTCGATGTGGATGAACTTCGCCCGCGGCGCGAACTCGGAGAGCTTGCCGGTGATGCGGTCGTCGAAGCGGGCGCCGATGGCCACGATGAGGTCCGCCTCGTCTATGGCGTAGTTGGCCGTGCGGGTGCCGTGCATCCCGAGCATCCCGAGCCACTGCTCGTGCGGCGCGGGGAACGCGCCCAGGCCCATCAGCGTGCAGGTGACCGGCAGCCGGCCGCCGACCGCCAGCTCGGTGACCTCCTCGGCCGCGCCCGCGTTGACGGCGCCGCCGCCCACGTAGAGCACGGGCCGGCGGGCGTTGGCCAGCGCCTTGGCGGCCAGCCGGATCTGCTTCGAGTTGCCCTCGATGGTCGGCTGATAGCCGGGCAGGTGGACGTCGCGCACCGGCTCGTAGTCGATCTCCGCGCGGCTGAGGTCCTGCGGGATGTCGATCAGCACCGGGCCCGGGCGGCCGGTGCGGGCGATGTGGAACGCCTCGTGGACGACCCGCGGGATCTCCATCGGGTGCTGGATGACGAACGAGTGCTTGACGATCGGCATCGTGATGCCGAACGTGTCGGCCTCCTGGAAGCCGTCGGTGCCGATCAGCTCCGTGCGCACCTGGCCGGTGAAGGCCACCAGCGGCGTCGAGTCCATCATCGCGTCGGTGAGCGGCGTGACGATGTTCGTCGCCCCCGGGCCGGAGGTGGCGAACACCACGCCGACCTTGCCGGACGCCTTGGCGTAGCCCTCCGCGGCGTGGCCGCCGCCGGCCTCGTGGCGGACCAGGATATGCCGGATCCCCGCGTCGACGAACGCGTCGTAGGTGGGCAGGTTCGCTCCACCTGGATAGCCGAATACGACGTCGACGCCCTCGGCCTTGAGGCACTCCATGATGGCGTCGACGGCACGCATCATCGCCGGCACTGCTCCTTCCAGATCGCGAGAACGGACCGGGAAGTCTATCGGTGCAAAGTGGCCGATTCCGGCTCTATCGCCAGATCCGGGAACTCCAGATCGGTCCCGCAGCGCATGCACATCGCGTCATGGAGCTTGACCACCTTGCCGCAGGTGGGGCACTGCCGGCGCACCTCGTCGCGCTCGGACCGGTACAGGACCGCGCCGGCCAGGCCCAAGACGGGCAGCACGGCCCCGATCAGGAACCACAACAAGAACGAGGAGCCCTTGATCCTGCCCACCACGCCGGCGGCGATGCCGAACCAGATCGCGAAGACCAGATAGATCACAGCCGGCGCAGGGCCCAGAGCACGGCGATCACGACGACCGCGAGCAGGGCCAGGGCGAACAGGGTGTGGAGAGCGCCGACGACGATCGCCAGCAGGACCTTGAACGCCAATACCGCGACCGCGGCGATGATGATGAAGGCGAGCGCCTTGCGCAGGAGCCCGGAGGTGTTGGCCATGGCGCCAGCGTAGCCGCGCCGGGTTACGGTGTGTTAATCGTGCGCGCGCTTGAGATGGGCGAAGCGCTCGGCCCGGCTGACCTCGCGGTCCTCCAGGCGCAGGCGGGCCAGCCGGAAGCGGCGCACGGCCGCGTCCGAGCGGCCGTCGGTGCGGACGAGCGTGAGCCGGCGGACCGGCGGCGTCGTCCGGGCGGATGCGGCGGGGAACGTCATGCGCCAATGGTGACCCCGGTCCGGTGAATGCGGGATGGACCGGTGGCCGAATTTTCACGTCCGGCGCTTGTCCATCCGGTCGAGTGTCCCGGCGGCGTCGAGCGCCGGGCGCATCCCGCGCTCCAGCCGGCGGCGGACCCGCCAGCGCGCGCCGGCGAACGCGTGGTTGGCCACGGTGGCGAAGCCCTGCTCGTCCTCGCGCAGCGCGAGCAGCAGGTGGGCGATGCGGTCGCCGGACGGCAGGTCCGTGTCCACCGCATGCACGCACCAGCAGTGGACGCGCCGGCCGCGGACCAGCAGCGCGCCGGCCTCGCCGACCAGCCACACGCCCAGCGCGCCGCGCTCCAGGACCAGGCCGGTGCGGGCGTGCAGGTCGCGCGCCTCGTGGCCGACGAGGTCGCCGAGCAGGCCGAGCGCGGTCATCTCCGGGCCGTCGGCGGCCTTCCGGCGCGGCTTGACCACCTTCGCGCCCCGGTTGGCGTAGAGCTCGGGGATCGCCCAGGCGTGCGCGGCCAGGATCGCCGCGATCGGGAACGTCAGCGGGTTCAGGAAGAGCAGCAGCGCCGCCGCGGCGAGCAGCGGGACCGTGTGGCCGGCCGTGGTCGCCGTCCACGCGCGCGCGTACGTGCGCAGCCGCGCGGCGTCCATCGGCCGCCGCCAGTGGACCGCGGCGAGCTCGGGAAGCGCGGCGGCGCTCAACCGCCCGCGATCGGCCGGCGCAGGATCACCAGCTCGGCGTCCGCCGGCAGCTCGCGGACCTGCTCGGCCCGGCCCTCGCCCTGGGTCACCACGGCGTAGTAGCCGGCGTCCAGCTCGGCCCGCAGCGCCGCCGCGGCCGCCTCGACGGTCCCCGGGTCG
>JAICUS010000666.1 GCA_025935735.1 Solirubrobacteraceae bacterium
GGCAGCTCGTCCGGGTCGGCCATGCCGGTCAGCAGCCCGCGGCCCTCGCGGTGGAAGTAGAAGCCGGTGGCGAAGTCGATCGTCAGCGGCAGCTTGGGCGGCAGGTCGGCCATCGGCGCGGTGAACAGCACCTGACGGCGCAGCGGCGTGACGTCCAGGCGCACGCCGGCCAGCTCGCCGCAGGCGCGCGACCACGCGCCGGCCGCGCTGATCACCGTCCCGGTGGCGACGGTCCCGCGCGGGGTGCGCACGCCCGTGATGACGCCGTCCGCCACGTCGATCGCCTCCACCGGGGTGGACACCGCGATGTGCGCGCCGTGGCGCCGCGCGCCGGACGCGTAGCCCTGCACGACCGACTCGGGCGTGGCGTGCGCGTCCGTCGGGCAGTAGCTGGCGGCCAGGATGTCGTCACCCGCGAGCAGCGGGCTGATCTCCCGCGCCTCGGCCGGCGTGATCATCCGCGAGGGCACGCCGAGCTCGTTCTGCAGCGCGACGCTGCGCGCGAAGGCCTCGACCTCGGCGTCGGTGCTGAGCACGAAGAGGTAGCCGATCTCCTCGTAGTCGATCTCCCAGCCGGGCCGCTGCGCGAAGCGCTTGTAGGCCTCGAGGCTGCGCTTGGCCACCGCGATGTTCAGCGCGTCGGAGAACTGCGCGCGCAGGCCGCCGGCGGCCTTCGAGGTCGAGCCGCCGCCCAGCTGGCCGCGCTCGAGCAGCACGACCTCCGCGCCCGCCTCGGCGAGGTGGAACGCCGCGCTGACGCCCACGACGCCGCCGCCGACGATGACGACGTCGGCACCGGACGGCAGCGGCGCGCGGGGCATGGCGCGAACGCTAGAGCATGAATTGCAGATTGTCTACATTTCTTGTACGGTGCGACCGATGGCCGAGCTGAGGGCGCCCACCGTCGCGATCCACGCCGGGCGAGCCCCGCGGGTGGCCGGCGAGCCGCTCAATCCGCCGCTCGTCCCGGCCTCGAACTTCCACGGAGCCGGCTACTCCCGCGAGGACGGCTCCCCCGGCTGGGCGCCGTTCGAGGCCGCGATGGGCGCGCTCGAGGGCGGCACCGCGGTCGCCTTCGCCTCGGGGATGGCGGCGATCTCCGCCGTGCTGGAGACGCTCCCGCACGGCGCACGGGTCGTCGGCCCGGCCGCCGGCTACGGGATGGCTCGCAGCCTGCTCGCCCGCCACGCCGACACGCGGCGGATCGAGCTGGTCGCCGTCGACACGACGGACACGGAGGCGACGCTGCGCGCCTGCGAGGGCGCGGCGCTGCTGTATGTCGAGACCCCGAGCAACCCGCTGGTGGAGATCGCCGAGCTCGACCGGTTGTGCGCGGCCCCGTGCGCCGTCGCCGTGGACGGGACGTTCGCCACGCCGCTGCTCCAGCGGGCGCTGAGCCTCGGCGCCGACTTCGCGATCCAGAGCGCGACCAAGTTCATCGCGGGCCACTCCGACCTGCTGCTCGGCGTGGTCACCACCGCCGGCGACGCGGCCGGGCTGCGGCGGGTGCGCGGGCAGCTGGGCGCGATCCCGGGCGCGCTGGAGGCCTACCTCGCGCTGCGCGGCCTGCGCACGCTCCCGGTGCGCCTGGAGGTGGCGCAGCGCAACGCGCAGACGCTCGCGGAGCGGCTCAGCCACCGCCACGTGGTGCACTACCCCGGGCTGCCGGACGACCCGGGGCACGAGCGGGCCACGCGGCTGATGGACGGTTACGGCGCGATGCTCGCGTTCGAGCACCCCGAGGCCGACGAGGTGTGCCGGCGGGTGCGCGTGATCACCCACGCGAAGAGCCTGGGCGGCGTGGAGTCGCTGATCGAGCGCCGGGCGCCCGGCCTGCTCCGGTTGAGCGTCGGCTGCGAGCACGTCGAGGACCTGTGGGACGACCTGGAGCGGGCGCTGTGAGAGCCGGCGTGGACATCGGCGGCACGTTCACCGACCTGTGCATCGCGGGCCCGGACGGGATCGTGGCCATCGGCAAGGCGCTCACCACGCCGGCGGTCCCGGCCGACAGCGTGGAGGCGGTGCTGCGCGACGCGCTGGCGCGCGAGCGCCTCGGCGGCGGCGAGCTGACCCAGGTGGTGCACGCCACGACGCTGGTCACCAACGCGCTGATCGAGCGCAAGGGCGCGCGGGTCGCGCTGCTGGCCACGCGCGGCTTCCGCGACGTGATGGAGCTCGCCCGCGAGCGCCGGCCGGACATCTACCGGCTCGACGTCTGGCGGCCCGAGCCGCTGGTCCCGCGCCACCTGCGCTTCGACGTGGGCGAGCGCACGCTGGCGGACGGCACGGTCGAGCAGCCGCTGGAGGCGGCCGAGGTGGAGGACCTGGCCCGCGAGCTGGCCGCGCGCGGCATCGAGGCGGTGGCGGTCTGCTTCCTGCACAGCTTCGCCAACCCGGCCAACGAGCATGCGGCGCGCGCGGCGGTCGAGCGTGCCGCGCCGGACCTGCGCGTGGCGCTGTCCAGCGACGTCGCGCCGGAGATCCGCGAGTACGAGCGCACCCAGACCACCGCGGCGAGCGTGTACGTGCAGGATCGCGTCGTGCGCTATCTCGCCGACCTCGAGGCGCGGCTGAGTGCGCTGGGCGCGCCTGAGCGCCTGCGGGTCATGCTCTCCAACGGCGGCGTGGCCACCGCGCGGGACGCGGCCGCGCGCCCGATCCGGCTGCTGGAGTCCGGCCCGGCGGCCGGCGCGCTGGCCGCGGCGCGGTTCGCCGCCTTCAACGGCTTCACGGACCTGATGTCGTTCGACATGGGCGGCACGACGGCGAAGCTGTGCCTGATCGAGGACGGCCGGCCGCTGGTCACCCACGAGTTCGAGGCCGCCCGCACGGACCGCTTCACGCGCGGCTCGGGGCTGCCGATCAAGACGCCGACGATCGACATGATCGAGATCGGGGTCGGCGGCGGTTCGCTGGCGCACGTGGACGCGCTCGGGCTGCTGGCCTGCGGCCCGGAGTCCGCAGGCGCCGACCCCGGCCCGGCCTGCTACGGCGCCGGCGGCACGCGTCCCACGGTCACGGATGCCGACCCC
>JAICUS010000134.1 GCA_025935735.1 Solirubrobacteraceae bacterium
CGCCGCCCCGGCGCCCCGGCGCCGGCGTCGCGCCGCCCTCGCGCCGGGGCCCGCCGGCAACTGCCGGCGGATCCCGGGGGGCCGTCGCCCGGGCTCAATGTTGTTCGATGTTGGTCGATGTAAAGGATGTATGCGGCTTGCGCACCTCTTGTATACAAGCCGTGTACCGTCTGGGTGCATGTCCGCGCTCGCGCTCACCCTCGACCCTGCCCGGCGCACGCTGGCACCCGTGCGGCGCGCGGCCGGCAGCCGGGGCTGGCGGATGTGGGCGCTGGCCGCGGGCTTCTATCTCGTGGCGATCTTCCACCGGATGAGCCTGGGCGTCGCGTCGCTGGACGCCAGCGCCCGCTTCGGCGTGTCCACCAGCGCGATCGCGCTGCTCTCCACCGTCCAGCTCGGGCTCTATCTGGCGATGCAGATCCCGGCCGGGCTGCTGGCCGACCGGATCGGGCCGCGGCGCTCGCTGGCGCTGGGCCTGCTGGCCATCGGCGCCGGCGAGCTCGTGTTCGCGTTCAGTCCCTCGTTCTCGCTGGCCGTGGCCGGCCGCGCCGTGGTGGGCGCCGGCGACGCCTGCATGTTCCTCAACGTCCTGCGGGTCGCCGCGCAGTGGCTGCCCCGGCGCCGCTACGCGCTGGCCACCGCGCTCACCGGGGTCTGCGGCTCGATCGGCCAGCTCGTCGGCACCGCGCCGCTGAGCGCCGCGCTGGGCGACCTCGGCTGGACCCCGACCTTCGCCGGCAGCGGCGTGCTCACGGCCATCCTGGCCATCCTGGCCGTCCGCCGCCTCGAGGATCGCGAGGATCGCGCGGACGCCGCGGCGCAGGCGCCGATCCTCCCCACGCTGCGCCGCGCCTGGCGCACGCCGGCGATCCGGCACGGGCTGTGGGTCCACTTCGCGCTCAACTGCCCGTTCGTCACGCTGACCGGCCTGTGGGCGTTCCCGTTCCTGGTCCGCGGGCAGGGGCTGGCGCCGGGCACCGCGGCCGCGCTGCTGGCCGGCACGGTGGTCGTCTTCGGCGCCTGCGCGCCCGCGCTCGGCCAGTTCGCCGCCCGGCTGCCGCACCGCCGCGGCGCGGTGGCCAGCGGGGTCGCGCTCGCCACCGCCGGAGCGCTCGCGCTGGTGCTCGGCTGGCCCGGCGGCCACCCGCCGGTCGCGCTCGACGGGCTGGCGCTGGCGCTCGCCGGCGTCTCCGGCGCGGCCTCGATGCTGGCCTTCGACCTCGCCCGCGAGGCCCCCGCGGCCGGCGGCAGCGCCTCGGGCATCGTGAACATCGGCGGCTTCAGCGCCGCGATCGCCGCCCAGGCCGCGATCGCCGCGCTGGTCGGCGCCGGCCTGGACTACCGCGTCGCGCTGCTGCCGCTGCTCGTGCTGGTCGCCGCCGGCGCGCTGCAGACGCTGCGCCACCCGCGCGCGCTCGCGACAGCCGCGGCCTACTAGTCGCTCGGCGACCCGAACGGGCGCCGCGGCGCTCCCCGGCCCGGCAGCGAGCTCTAGCCTCCGCGCTCCCATCGTGGACCACCTCATGGGCGTGATCCTGCCGGGCGGCAAGGGCACGCGCCTGCCCCCGATCACATACACATCGGCCAAGCAGCTCGTGCCGGTGGCCAACAAGCCGGTGCTCTTCTGCGCGATCGAAGCGACGGCTGCGGCGGGCATCCGCGAGGTCGGATCATCATCGCGCCCGAGACCGGCGGCGAGATCCGCGAGGCCGCCGGCGACGGCGAGCGCTTCGGGGTGCAGATCACCTAGATCGAGCAGGACGGGCCGCTCGGGCTGGCCCACGCGGTGCTCACGGCCGAGCCGTTCCCCCAGGACACCCCGTTCGTCATCTACCTCGGCAACAACGTGCTGCAGGGCGGCATCGAGGACCTCGTGGACGCCTTCCGCCGCAACCGCCCAGAGGCGCTCATCCTGCTCACGCCGGTCCACGACCCGGAGAACTACGGCGTCGCGGAGCTCGACGACAGGGGCGCGATCAAACGGCTGGCGGAGAAGCCGCCGGAGCCGGCGTCGGACCTCGCGCTCGTCGGCGTCTACATGTTCACCCCGCGCATCCACGAGGCGGCCAAGGCCATCCAGCCGTCCGGGCGCGGCGAGCTGGAGATCACCGACGCCATCCAGTGGCTGGTGAACGGCGAGCACGCGGTCGAGCGCACATCGTGCGCGGCTGGTGGAAGGACACCGGGCGCTTGGACGACATGCTGGCGCCCAACCGGCTCATCCTCGAGACCGTCGAGCGGCGGGTGGAGGGCGAGCTGGCCGACACGCTGATCGAGGGCCGCGTCGTGGTCGAGCCCGGCGCGCTGCTCGACCGCGCGACCGTCCGCGGCCCCGCGGCGATCGGCGCCGGCGCCGTGGTGCGCGACGCCTACGTCGCCCGTACACGGCCATCGGGCGCCACTGCGTGATCGAGGAGGCCGAGATCGAGCACCCGATCCGGCTCGAGGGATCCTCCGTCCGCCCCCTCAACGGCCGCATGGAGTCCTCGCTTCGCGGCCGCGACGTCTCGATCTCGCGCACGCCCCGCCAGCCGCACGCCTACCGCTCATGGTCGGCGACTCGTCCGAGATCGGGATCCTCTAGGACGGGACCGCGGCGGCGTACGCGCGGTGCGCGGGCGCCGACGGCTGGACGATCCGGGGCGGCGCGATCGTCGCCGCGCATGCCGCGGGGATGTCCGCCGCCGCGCCGGCGGCGCTCGCCGCGCAGATCGCCGCGCCCAGCGATTCGCCGGCCTGGACCGCCGGGAGCGCGACCGGGCGGCCGGTGAGGTCGGCCAGGATCTGCGGGACGGCCGGCGAACGGGTCGGCCCACCCGCCAGCGTGAGCATGCGCTCGTGCCCGGGGGAGGGGGAGAGCACCCGGCGTAGGATGCCCTCGATCACCGCGCGCGCGACATGCGCGGGGGTGTGCTCCGGCAGGCGACCGCTGAGGCCATCGTCGAGGGAATCCGGCGCCCCTTCCGGGGCTGGCTGGAAGCGCAGGCCATCGCAGCCGGGCGGCACCGTCGGCAGCTCGCGCGCCAGCCGTTCATAGTCCGGGCGCCCTGACCAGAGCGCGGCGGCCGCGGCGATAAACCGGCCCGCGCCCCACAGCACGTTCATGGCGATCCAGCGGTCGGGGGCCGCGTGGCGGGCGGTCAGCGTCGCCGCGTCCGGCACACCGCCGGCCATCACCGAGACCGTCCGGGCCACGGTCCCGAGGATCACCAAGGTGTCGCCCGGCGCGATCGCATCCGCCGACAGCGCGCATGCGGCGGAGTCCATCGCGCCTGCGGCGACCGGGATGCCGGGCGGGAGGCCGAGGGAGGCGGCGGCGCCGCGCGACAGGCGCCCGACGATGCCGTCCGGCGCAGTCAGCGCCGGCAGCTGGGAGGCGCGCAGACCGACTGCCGCGGCGAGGTCGTTGCACCAGACCCCCCGCCAAGGATCGAAGACCCCCGTGGTCGATGCGCGCGAGGGGTCGACGGCGGCCGCGCCCGTCATCCACAGCGCGACGAAGCCACCGGGGAACACGACCGAGCGCGCCCGCGCGAGCGCGGCGGGCCTGGCGCGCCGCATCCACGCGAGGTTGGCGAGCCAGCTGACGCCTGCGCCCGGCAGGTTGCCGGTGCGCCGCAGCAGCGCGCCGTCACCCAGCTCGGCGCGCAGCGCGCGGATGTCGGCCTCCGCGCGCCGGTCGAGCTGCATGATCGCCGGCATCACGGGCTCGCCCGCGCCGTCGACGAGCACGGTCGCATTGGCCGAGCTGATGGCGACGGCGCTCAGGCCGCCGGCGCCGCCGGCCGTGGCCGCGCCGACCGCGCGGCGGACCGCCGCCAGCCAGGTGGCGGGCTCGATCTCGACGCGGCCGCCCGCGCGGCGCAGCGCATAGCCGGCATGGCCGCTCCCCCGGACGCGGCCGGCCACGTCGATCAAGGTCGCCTTGCAGCCGCTCGTGCCGACGTCGATCCCGAGCACGGATGGTCGCTCGGCCATGCCGCCACGCCTCAGTGCGCCATCTCGAGCAGGACCTTGAGGCCGGCGCCGTCGGACTTCATGGCGAACCCGCTCTCCCACTGCGAGAGCGGCAGCACGTCAGAGACCAGCGCGGCGAGGTTCAGCGCCCCGGTCGCCGCCTGCTCGAGCACCTCGCGCTGGAGCTCCGCGGTCGCCCCGGAGGAGCCGCGGAGGTCGACCTCGCGGTAGTGCACAAGGTTGGGGTCCACGGCGATCGCCTCGCCTGGTGGCATGCCGGCGAAGATCACGCAGCGTCCGCCCTTGCGCAAGACGGACAGCGCATCCTCCACCAGGCGCGGCACGCCGACGTCCACGAACGCCACCTCCGGTCCGTCGTCGCGCAGCTCGCCGGGCAACAGCTCGCGCAGCGGGCCGGCCGCGGGGTCGATGACTTGCGTGGCGCCGTGCTCGAGTGCGCGCTCGCGACGATGAGCCAGTGGCTCCGAGACGACGATCGCCACGGCTCCGTGCGCGCGGGCGAGCTGCACGTGCGCGAGCCCGATCGGGCCGCCGCCCATGATCAGCACCGTCGTGCCCGCGGTCACCTCGGCGCGGCGAATGCCCTGCAGCGCCGCAGCCACGGGCTCGGACGCCGTCGCCTCCTCGTCGGCGACCACGTCGGGCACACGCAGGACGTTGCCCGCTTGCACCGCGCGCGCGGGGATGACGACCGACTCGGCGAAGCCGCCGTCGATCTCGTAGCCGATCGTCTCGCGGTTCACGCAGATGTTGCGCCGGCCCGCCCGGCAGGCGTAGCAGTCGCCGCACGGCACCATCGGGTACACGGCGACGCGGGTGCCCTCGCGCAGGCCGCTCACGCCGGGGCCCAGATCCGTGACCTGGCCGACGAACTCGTGCCCGATCACGCGCGGCGCACTGATCGCCTTGGTGCCACGGTAGATGCGCAGATCGGTGCCGCAGATGCCGCCGAAGCGGACGCCCACACGCACCTCGCCGGGTCCGAGCGGCGCCTCGGCGACGTCTTCGAGTCGCAGGTCGTGCGGGGCGTGGAAGACGAGGGCTCTCATGCCGCCTCCTAGCTGGCGATCCGGGTGGCCGCGACCGCTTCGCGGGCGCCGGCGGGCAGGGCGGGCGCGCGGCCGCCCGTAAGGACGAAGACCCGCAGCGCGTCCATCAGCTCCTCGGCGGTCTCGAGCGCGGCGCGCAACGTGGCACCGACCGTGACGAAGCCGTGGTTGCGCAGCAGCAGCGCGCGCCCGTCGGCTCCGAGCGCCCCCACGATGGCTTCGGCCAGCTGGGGCGAGCCCGACACGTGGTAGGGCAGCAGGGGCAGGCGCCCCACCCGCGCCACATAGCCCGCGGTGTAGGCGGGGAAGGCGTCGGCGGGGTCGGGTTCGAGCATCCCGGCCACCGCGATCGCCACGGCCGAATGCCCGTGGATCACCGCCCCGGCATCGGGGCGCCGCGCGTAAATGCCGGCGTGGAACGGCAGCTCCTTCGACGGGCGGCCCCCGTCGGCGCCACCGGACGCGCCGACCGCGACGAGGTCGTGCGGCGTCAGGTCGGCCAGCCCGTGGCCCGTGGGAGTGATCAGCAGCCCGCCCGGCGTCCGCGCGCTCACGTTGCCGCCGGTGGAGCTGACCATCTCTCGGGCGTCGAGCCGCCGGCACACGGCGCACAGCTCGCCGGCCACATCGCGCGGCGTCATGCGGTGATCACCTCGACCCCTTGCTCGCGGATCGCGTCCAGCACGTCTGCCGGCGCGCCGTCGTCGGTCACGAGCGTCGCCACCGCGCTCCAGCCGGTGAGGTTGACCAGCGCCGAGTGGACGAACTTCGAGGAGTCGGCGACGACCACGGTCGTGTGTGCGGCGGCGATCGCCGCGCGCTTGCCGCCGATGGCCTCCAGGAAGGAGTCGCGCACGCCCTCTGCGTCGACGCTGCCCGCGCCGAGGAACAGGCGGTCCACGCGATGCTCGGCGTAGAAGCGCTCGACGATCGGCCCGTGGAGCGCCCGTATGACGGGGTCGAACGCGCCGCCGCTGAGCACCACGCGCACGTCGCGATTGCGCTGGGTGGCGATCAGCACGTCGACCGAGTTCGTCACGAGAGTGAGCCCGGGCGTGCCCAGTGCGGTCGCCACCGCGAGCACGGTGGTGCCGGTCTCCAGCGCGATCGTCTCGCCGGGAGCGGCGAGCTTGGCCGCCGCCTCCCCGATACGCCGCTTCTCGCGCAGGTGCGACTGGGCGCGCGGCGCCCACGCCGTCTCGGCCGCCACCTTCGCGCCGCCGAGCACGCGGTCGACGTGTCCCGCCCGATCGAGGTGCTGGAGGTCCCGGCGCACGGTGGCCACCGAGACGTCGAGCCGTGCCGCGAGGTCGGCGGCGTGCACCGACTCCTCGCGCTCGAGCAGCTCGATCAGCCGGCGGTGGCGCTGGTCGCGCGCCTGCGACCCACGTTGCGCGTTACGTGCAGACATCGCTCACCCCTAGATCATGCCACAGCCGCAATGACGATGTTCTTGTTGACGCCGTTGTGATGGAGTGCTGTCATACCAGTCCGGAGGCTCTTGGTTGATTTCGCCGACAGACAACGGATTCCACCTCGATTGGCTGCACCCAGACGGCGCGGATGCGCCGTGCCTGGCTGCGCGCGCACTGCGCGAAACACGCAATTGGGCGCGCAAAACGCGCACGGGGGGTGAGCGGGCGTGAGTGCATTGGACGGTCACCGCTTCTCGGAACTGACCCGCGAGCGCTCCCTGGCCGACAAGGTCGCGGACGCCATCCTCGAGCGGATCGTGTCCAACGCGCTGCGCCCGGGGGACCCGCTGCCATCCGAACGCCACCTCGCGGAGCAGTTCAACGTCTCGCGCACGGTCGTACGCGAGGCCGTGCGCACGCTCAGCGGCAAGGGCATCCTCGACGTCCAGTCGGGACGCAACATCCGGGTCGCGATCGTCTCGGCGGCGACCGTGCGCGAGTCGATGGACCTGTTCCTGCGCAGCGGCCCGCTCGGCTACGACAAGTTGTCGGAAGTCCGCGGCTCGCTGGAGGTCGAGATCGCCGGCCTCGCGGCGACCCGCGCTACCCCGGCGCAGGTCGCCGAGCTCGAGCGCCTGGCGACGCACATGGAAGAGGTCGCGGTCGACGTCGAGCAGGCGGCGCGGGTCGACGTGGCGTTCCACCGGGCGATCGCCGCCAGCACCGACAACGAGCTCTACGTGTTGCTGCTGGACTCCATCGGCGGCGCGCTCGTCGAGATCCGCCGCGAGGTGCTCGCGGCTCCGCTGACGCGGCCCCATGGCAACGCCGCCCTTCGAGCGCATCGGCGGATTCTGGCGTGCATCGCGGCGCACGACCGTGAGGGCGCTCGCCGGGCGATGCGTGAGCACCTGGCCGAGGTCGACCGCATGTGGGCGGCCGCGCGGGACACGTCCGACGTGGGCGCCGGCGAGGGAGGGCGGCCGGCATGACCGCCATCCGGCGCCTCGATCACGTGGCGATCCTCGTGCGCGACAGCGCGGCGGCGGTGGAGTTCTTCACGTCGCAGCTCGGACTCACCGTGGCGCATGCCGAGGACTCCGAGACCGCCGGCGCCCGGCTCACCTATCTCGACGCCGGCAACGCTTACCTGCAGCTCGTCGAGCCCGCCTCGCCGGAGAGCCCGCTGATGCAATGGCTGGGCGAGCACGGAGAGGGCCTGCATCACGTGTGCTTCGCGGTCGACGACGTGCCGTCCGCCGCCGCCGACCTGGGGGACGGGACGCAGCCGCCCCTCGGCCGAGGCCGGGGCCGCGTCTCGGCATTCGTGCCCGGCGCGGAGCCGTTCGGCGTCCTCCTGGAATGCACGGAGTTCCGCCGCGCCGAGGACGTCACGGGCCGTCCCGGCTGGCTCCCGGACGCGGCGGAAGCCCCGGCGGTGCCTGAAGACGAGCAGCCAAGGAGGAGAGCGTGACGTTCGAGGAGAAGGTCGCCGTGATCACCGGCGGCGGCAGCGGCATCGGCGAGGCCGTCGCGGCCCGCATGCTCGGCGACGGCGCGACGGTGGTCATCGCGGACGTGCGCGAGGATGCGCTCGCCGGCGCGCAGGAGCGTCTGTCCGGCGCCGGCGGGACGGTGCACACGGTCGCCTGCGACGTCACCCGGTCCGACAGCACCCGCGCGCTGGCGGCCACGGCGCGCGAGCGTGCGGGCCGCATCGACGCGCTCGTCAACTGCGCCGGCGTGGACTGCTCGAAGCCGTTCGCCGAGATCGACGACGATGAGTACGAGCGCGTCATGGCGGTCAACGCGCGCGGCGTCTGGAACAGCTGCCGCGCGGTCGTGCCGGTGATGGCCGACCAGGGCGCGGGCGCGATCGTGAACATCTCGTCGGTCGCGGCGCTGCGCGGCGGCGGCCTGTACGGGACGACCGCGTACGCCGCGTCCAAGGGCGCCGTGATCTCGCTCTCGAAGGCGCTGGCGCGCGAGTTCGCGCCGCAGATCCGCTGCAATGCCGTCTGCCCGGCGCTGACGATGACCGAGATGGGGCACCGCGTCGTCGCCGAGAAGGGCGGCATGGAGCACGTGCTGGCCATGACCCCGCTCGGCCGTCCGGCGCAGCCGCCGGAGATCGCGGCAGTGATCGCGTTCCTGGCGTCCGACGACGCGAGCTATGTCACGGGCCAGGTCTACAACGCCGACGGCGGGATCGCCATGTGATCCGTGCGGCGTGCACGAGGACGACGCAAGGAGAAGAGGGCGATGCGAGCAGTGCTCAAGACACAAGCCGCTCCCGGGCTGGAGTATTCGGAGAGCGTGCCCGACCCCACCCCCGGGGAGCGCGAGGTCGTAGTCCAGGTCGAGGCCGCTTCGATCTGCGGCAGCGACATCGACCTGTACGAGTGGACCGCGATGGCGCAGGCGATGGAGCCGCGGCTCCCGCTCGTCGTCGGCCACGAGATCGGCGGCGTGGTGGTGGCCGCGGGGCGAGACGTCGAGCACGTGGCGGTCGGCGACCGAGTGGCGCTCGAGACCCACATCTTCTGCGGCGCGTGCGCGGCGTGCCGCCGGGGCGACGCGCACAACTGCGAGCGGCTGCGGGTGCTGGGGTTCACCTGGGACGGCGGCTTCGCGGACTTCACGTGCGTCCCCGAGTCGGTGTGCGTCCGCCTGCCAGAGTCGATCCCCTTCGAGACCGCCGCCATCCTCGAGCCGTTCGGCGTCGCCGTGCACGCGCTCCAGCGCGCCGGGCTCGAGCAGCTCGCCGGCGCGGCGGTGCTGGTCAACGGCTGCGGGCCGATCGGGCTGTTCATTGTCGAGTTGGCGTCCCTGCTCGGCGCGGCGATGGTCGTCGGCGTCGAGCCCAACGCGTACCGGCGCGGGCTGGCCGAGCGCCTCGGGGCGACGCTGATCGATCCGGCCGAAGGCGACGTCGCCGGCCAGTGCGAGGCGCTTGGGCTGCCGGGCGGCGGCTTCGATCTCGCGTTCGAGGTGTCGGGCGTCAGCGGCATGGTCGGCCTACTGCTCGAGGTCGTCCGGCGCGAGGGCGTCGTCGTCACCGTGGGCCATCCGGGCGAGCCGACCGCGATCGACGTCGCGCGCTTCATCAACAAGAAGGGCGTGCAGCTGCGCGGAATCTTCGGTCGCCGGGTGTGGGACACCTGGGATCTGGTGCTGAAGCTGGTCGGCAGCGGGCGCATCGACCCGAGCTGGCTGATCACGCACCGGCTCGAGTTCCCGGAGGTCGACCGGGCGATGGAGCTGCTGCGCTCGGAGGCGGGCAAGATCGTGCTGCGCCCCGCGCCGTCCCGGCGCCCGGCCGCGGACGCGGCGGTGCCGGCGTGACCGCGCACGCCCGCCAGGAGTCGGCCGGCGCCGGCCAGCTCGCCCGGGCCGAGGCCCCGCCAAGCCCGGCGCTGGTCGAGCGCGCCGCGGCCGCGCCCGCGCGCCGGGCGCACGTCCGCCTGCGCGACCGCTGGCCGCTGCGCCGGCCGGACACGCCGCCGGAGGGCCTCGTGCTCGCCGCAGCGCAGCGGGCGGTGGACTTCCCGTTGCTGGCGCCGCCGCAGCTGCCGCGGGGCTACTACCTGGGCGAGCAGGTGTCGATTCCGCACCACCCCGGCTGCGTCACGCTGCACTTCCGCAGCCGGGCGGGCGGGCAATGGTGGCTGACCCAGCGCACGAGCGCGTTCTCGCTCGAGGAGGAGATGGTGGCGGCCGGCGAGCGCTGCGACTACGTGACGCTGCGCGGCGGCCGGTTCGCGGTCAGCCAGAGCGCTCGCATCGGCGAGCCCGTCGAGTGGCACTGGGCCGCCAGCCGTCAACTGGTCTGCTGGGAGCGGGACGGCCGGATGTGCGAGCTGGAAGCGGTCCGGGGACACGCGCCGCCGCTGTCGCAGCTGCTGTGGCTGGCGGCGCGGCTGACCCCGGCCGAGCCGCTGGTGAACTCGGCGCTGTGCCGCCCGCCCCGGGCCCGGCGCGGACGCCGGGAGGCAACGGAGTAATGGCGGGGGACGAGCGCCGCCGGTCGGAGGGGCGTGGTCAACGAGTTCGTGTCGTGAGAGGAGAGTCCCAGTGAAAAGACGTCTGATGCGGGGCCAGTGGTTGCGCGACGTGGCGAGCGACGCCGCGCAGGAGCGCGACGCCGATCCCGGCGACCCGGGGGGCGTTCGCCCCTCGCGCCGCGACTTCATCGTCGGCGGCGCTGCGGCGATGATGGCCACGGGCCTGGCCGCCTGCGGCTCGGACTCGTCCGGCGGCGGCAGCGGCAGCAGCGGTGGCGGCGGTGGTGGCGGTGGCGCCAGCGTCAAGGGCAAGAAGGTGGGCTTCAGCGTGCCCGACTACGACCAGCTGCGCTGGAAGAACGGCGATCAGCGCTTCTTCGTCCAGGAAGCGAAGCGGCTCGGCATGGAGCCGATCGTCGCCGTGGCGGACGACTCCGTGGACACCCAGGCCAGCCAGGTGCGCAACATGCTCACGCAGGGCATCGACGCGCTCGTCCTCACGCCCGTCGACCAGGTGGCCTCGGCCGGTGCCGTGCGGCCGGCGATCGCGGCCAAGATTCCCGTGGTCTCCTACAACTTCCTCGTCCAGGGCGTGGACGTCGTGGCGTTCGTGGGCCGCGACGACGAGAGCGTGGGCGTGGACCTGGCCAAGGCGGCCGTCGCCGCCAAGCCGCAGGGCAACTACGTGCTCTGCTTCGGCGACCAGGGGACGAGCGTGGCCCGCGACAAGGCCAAGGGCAACCTCAAGGTGCTCGATCCGCTGGTCAAGAGCGGCGACATCAAGATCGTGGCCCAGCAGTTCATCAAGGGCTGGTCGCCGTCGCTCGCGCGCCAGGTGGTGACACAGGCCCTGACAGCCCACAACAACGACATCGCGGCGGTCGTGTGCAGCAACGACGGCTGCGCCTACGGCGCGATCCAGGCGCTGCAGGGCGCAGGGTTGGCCGGCAAGACCTACGTCACCGGCGAGGACGCCGAGTGGGCGGCCCTGGCGAAGGTCAAGCAGGGGACGCTGGGCGTCACGAGCTTCACCCCGTTCAACGAGCTCGGGATCAAGGCGGCCCAGGCCATCGGCACGGTGCTCGGCGGCGGCAAGATCGACACCGGCCACTTCAAGTCCAACCCGAACAAGGTGCCGTGGATCCAGGTGGCCGCGGTCAACGTCGACAAGCACAACCTGGACGCGTTCGCCCAGAAGTACCCATGGTGGACGAACAAGACGTTCACCGGGCTCTGAGCCGCGCGGTCCGATGAGCACGCACAAGATCTCGACGTGCGCCCCGCGCCGGCGCCCGGCGGCCGGGGGGGGGGGGGAGGGGGGGCAACGCGGGTGTGCCCCCCACCCGCCGCCCCGGAGAGGACAACCCCCAGCCCGGAGGGGGGACCCACGCCCACAGCC
>JAICUS010000711.1 GCA_025935735.1 Solirubrobacteraceae bacterium
GTCCGCGCCACCGACGCCTTCGGCAACGTCGACCCGACGCCCGCGCACCGCACGGTGACCGTGGCGCTCGCGCCCCCCGCGCCGCCGACCCCGGCCCCGTCGCTGCCCCCGCTCCCGCCGCCGCCCGCGCCGCGGATCGTGCTGGTGACGGTCACGTTCAGCTACCACGGGGACAACCGCCGCTCGACCAAGCTGAGCAGCCTCGTGGTGAACTCGGTCCCCAAGGGCGCGACGGTGACCGCGGTCTGTCCGAAGGGGTGCGCGCGCAAGCGGCTGGTCGTGCGCAAGCCGTCCCGCCGGGTGTCCCTGAAGCGGCTGACGGGCGCCAAGCACCTCAAGCCGAGGACGAAGATCACCGTCACGGTCTCCAAGCCGGGCGCGATCGCGGCGGTGAAGGTGCTGGAGATCCGCAGCGGCAAGCCGCCGACCGTGCAGAGCCTCTGCCGGCCGCCGGGCGCGGCGCGGCCGCGCCCCTGCGCCTGAGCTACGCGGCGACCCGCGCCCGCTCGGCCAGCCGGAACTTCTGCACCTTGCCGGAGGCGGTGAGCGGCAGCTCCGCGGCGGAAACGAGCACCACCCGGGCCGGCACCTTGAAGCGGGCGAGGCTCGTCCGGCAGTGCTCGATCAGCGCCTCGGGCGACGGCGAGGCGCCCTCGGCGGCCACCACGAACGCGCAGCCGATCTCGCCCATGCGCTCGTCCGGCAGCCCGAGCACGTACGCCTGGGCGACGTCCGGGTGCTCGGTCAGCCGGGCTTCCACCTCGACCGGCGTCACGAGCTCACCGCCGCACTTGTAGAGGTCCTTGCTGCGGCCGGTGAGCTGCACGTAGCCGTCGCGGTCGATGCGCCCGAGGTCGCCCGAGCGCAGCCAGCCCTCGGCGTCCAGCACCGCCGCGGTCTCCTCGGGCTTGCGGTAGTAGCCGCGGGTGACGATCGCCCCGCGGGCGGCGAGCTCGCCCTCGCCGTCCACCGGCTCGCCGCTGAACGGGTCCTGCAGCCGGTACTCGACCAGCGGCCCCGCGACGCCGCCGAGCTTCGGCCGCCCGACCGTCCCCACCAGCTTGTCCATCGGGTCGCCCGGCATGGTGAACGTCGTGGCCGCCGACGTCTCGGTCATGCCGTAGGCGGTCACGAGCTGCTCGACGCCGAGCCGCTCGACCAGCTGGCGCCACAGCCGGGCGGGCGCGGGCGCCGCGGCGGACATCACCGAGTGCAGCGACGACGTGTCGTACGCGCCGGCGGCGGCCGCGTCGACCACGGCGAGGCTCATCGTCGGCACGAACAGCGCCTCGTTGGCGCCGTGGCGCGTGATCGCCTCCAGCGACGCCACCGGGTCGAACTTGGACTGGACGACGCAGGCGCCGCCCACGAACAGCGCGGCCAGCAGCCCCTCGATGTAGGCGAACACGTGGTTGAGCGGCAGCGCGAACATGATCCGCCGGCCGTCCTCGAACGCCCGCGTGTAGGCCGAGCCGTACGCGCTGCGCAGCTCCATGTCGTGGGTGAGCACGACGCCTTTGGGCTGCCCGGTGGTGCCGGATGTGTAGAAGATCGTCGCGGGATCGTCCGCGCGGCCGGGCCGGGCCGACCGCAGACCGCGGCGCAGCCGCGCGGCGTCTTCTCCGGCGCGCTCGAGCGGCGCCACGTCGCCCACCACCACGGTGCGCAGCGCGGGCAGCGTGTCGCGCAGCGCCGCGACGTGCGCGGCGTGGTCGAGGTCGCGGAAGCGCTCGCAGCTGACCAGCGCGACGCTGTCGGACTGGGCCAGCACGTAGCCGAGCTCGCGCCGGTGCAGCAGCGGGTTGACCGGGACCGCCACCGCGCCCGCGCGGGCCACGGCGAACAGCAGCGCCACCAGCTCGGCGCCGTTGGGCAGCAGCAGCGCCACGTTCTCGCCCGCCGCCACGCCCTCGGCGGCCAGCCCGCGGGCGAGCGACCGCGACCACTCCGCCAGCTCGCCGTAGGTGCACTGCCGGTCCTCGGCGATCACGTACGGCCGGTCCGGATGCGCCGCCGCCGCGGCATCCAGCGCCTGCCCCAGCGTCCAGCCAGGCCACTGCGGGAACCGCGCTTCCAGCGCCGACCGGCGCGCCTCGACCGACTCCATGGCCGGACCGTACTCCGTTCGCGTGACACCCTGTGGCGATGCCGCCGCGGATCGTCATGCTCGGCCCGCCCGGGTCGGGGAAGGGCACGCAGGCCAAGCCGCTCGCCGCCGAGCGGGAGCTCGCCTACGTCTCCACCGGCGAGCTGCTGCGCGCGGCCGGCGGCGAGGCGCGGACGTACATGGACCGCGGCGAGCTCGTGCCCGACGAGCTCGTCGTCGGGCTGGTGGGCGACGCGATCGGCCACGAGGGCTACGTGCTCGACGGCTTCCCGCGCACGGTCGCCCAGGCGCAGACGCTCGACGCCGAGCTCGAGCGGGCCGGGCGCGCGCTGCCGCGGGCGATCCTGCTCGACGTGCCCGACGGGGAGGTCGTCCAGCGCCTCGCCGGCCGCGGCCGGGCGGACGACGACCCGAACACCGTCCGCAACCGGCTGCGGGTCTACCACGAGCAGACCGAGCCGGTGATCGCCTACTACGGGACGCGCGAGCGCCTGCGCCGCGTGGACGGCTGCGGCAGCGCCGACGCGGTCGCCGGGCGGCTGCGCGACGCGCTCGCCTGACCGTTCTGTCAACACCGGTGGACAGAAGCGGCCGCCGCAGCGTTTGTCTCTTCCAGCCGCTGGGCAGCGCCTCTCCAGGCACCCAGGACGAGAGTAGGAGGCGCAGAA
>JAICUS010000069.1 GCA_025935735.1 Solirubrobacteraceae bacterium
ACGACCGTCCTGCCGTTCACGGCGCCCTCGAACGAGCGGTCCTTGTAGAGGTCGGGGTCGAGCGTGCGCTCCCAGTAGTCCCAGACCTTTTCGGCGTAGGTGGCCAGCGGCGGCGGCTCGATGCCCGAGCCCTTGAGCGCGCGCAGCGTGTCGCGGGCGTCGAAGCGGCAGCTCAGCGCCATGTAGTCGAGGATCTCCTCGGAGATCCCCAGGTCGGCCAGGAACTGCGCCCTGATGTCCTTGAGCGCCGGCAGCTTCATGGCGAACGAGAGCACGCCCTTGGGCAGGTTCTGCGTCGCCCGGCGGTCGATCCGCATGACCGCGTGCGGCGCGTGCGCGGCGTCGGCGAACACGTTCATCACGTCGCCCACGCGCTGGCCCTTGGGGTCGACGATGTGGAACGCCTGGCCGTCCAGGCCCTCCTCGTGGGCGATGTGGTCGACCGCCGCGGCCACGTAGTCGACCGGCACGAGGTTCGTCCAGCCCCATTCCACCGACACCAGCGGGAACCACTCCGGCAGGTAGTGCCGGATCTTCTGGATGACCTTGAAGAAGTAGTAGGGCCCGTCGATCTTGTCCATCTCGCCGGTGCGCGAGTCGCCGACCACCAGCGATGGGCGATAGACGCGCCAGGGTGACTTCACCCGCTCGCGCACGAGCTTCTCGGACTCGAACTTCGTCCGGTGGTACGGGTGGGCGAGCTTCTGGCCCTCGTCGAACATGTCCTCGTTGAACGTGCCCTCGTCATAGAGCCCGGCCACGGCGATCGAGGACATATGGTGGAAGCGGCCCACCTCGAGCTCGTTCGCCAGCTCGACGGCGTTCTCGGTCCCGCCGACGTTGAGCTCCGTGTTGCGCTCGTCCTCGGCGGCCATGTCGTAGATCGCCGCCAGATGGAAGAAGTGGTCGACCTTGCCCTTCAGCGCGCCCCGGGCCTCCGCGTCGAGCCCGAGGTGCGGCTCGGTCAGGTCGCCGATCACGGCCTTGACCCGCGGCTCGTCCTCCCAGCGGGCCAGTTTGTCCCGCGACCCCTCGCGCACGAGCACGTGGATGTCGCCCTCGCGCTCGAGCAGCCGCTCGACGAGGTGCCGGCCGATGAAGCCCGTCGCGCCCGTGACGAAGTAGGTCAACGCTCTCTCCTCCCGTCTCCAGACATGGGACGGGAGCGTACTTGCCATGGGGGAGCCGTGACGCGGCTCGGCGGGCTCGGCGAACTGCACGCAGGGTAGGGAGGTGGTCCCTCCGGGGCGGCGTGGGCGGGCCGGGTGATCGTTCCTGCAATCCCGACCAATCTGATGGAATTGGTTCAGGCACCTATAGCGCGACTAGACTCATTCACGCGAATCAGGTGCATCGTGGACGAGTGCGAGTCTGATCGGTTCTCGCTTAGGCAGGCGTGAATCGCGCACACTCGACCCTCGCGACCGCGGCGAAGGGACCATTCCCCTACCCAGCAGGCAGTTCGCCGATCCCGCCACGCGGCCGAACGGAATCAGCGAACGCGAACCGTGACCGTGCTCGAGTGGCCCGCCTCGTACGGGAAGCTGGCCGCCGGGCGGATGCGGGCCCGGAACTGGAAGCGGCGCCCGCGGGACCCCGGATCGCGGAAGCGGTAGTGGGCGCTGAACCGCCCGTGGCGGGAGGCCGTGGCCACCGCGAAGGTCTGGTAGCGCTTCGTGCCCTTCGGCCGGCCCTGGAGCACGACCGTCACCCCGCCGCGGCCCACGCCGTGGATGCGGCCGCGGACCGTCAGGCGCCGCCCGAGCCGCGGGCGGCGCGTGGACGTGTGCAGGCTCGCCGTGGCCCGCGCCCGCAGCGTGAGGAAGCCGTTGGCGGTGAAGCGCATGTCGTTCGCGTACTCCAGCCAGCCGAACTGCAGCAGCCGCGACGCGGTGGCGGCCACGCGGAAGGCGAAGTCGCCGGACGGCTTGGTGACCGTGCTCTGGCGCGGGACGACGGCGGCGCCGGCGCGCAGGTCGCGGGTGAGCAGCGCGACGCGGGCGCCGGAGATCGGCTGGCCGAACTGGTTCAGCAGCCGCCCGCGGACGGTCACGTGGCGGCCGAAGCCCACGGTCTCATGGCCCTTCTTGGTGTGGGGGAACGCCGCGAAGATGGTCGCCGTGGCGGTCGCGCCCGCGCCGTTGGGCGCGCCGCGGTCCGACGGCGTCACCGCGAACACCGGGTACGGGCCGCTGTCCACGGAGTTGCCGCCGGCGTCGGTCACCCGGACGACGACCGTGCGCTGGCCGGCGGGCAGCGCGGTCGGCCGCACCGTCTCGCGGCTGAGCTGCGGGCAGGGCGCCGGAGCGCTGTAGTCGCATTGGCGCTGGGTGTCGGTGAGCCCCGCGCCGTAGTCCTCGGACCCGACGGTGACCGGGGCGGCCGGGTTCGTGACGTCGATCAGGTCGACCCGGCGGATGCCCGACCCGTCGGTCGCGGTCACCGTGACGGGATCGGAGCCGCTGCGCGAGCCGCCGGCCAGCAGGCCCGAGGCCTCGACGCTCACGGTCGGCGGCGTCGGGTCGTCGATCGTCACGTCGGAGCCGTAGAGGATGTGGTTGATCCGGCCGCCGGCGGCCACCGTGCACGTGCTGCCGCGGTTGAAGCAGCCGGCGCGGAGGATCAGCTGCGTCGCGTTGCCGGTGTAGCGGGCGAGCGCGGGGAACGACGCGCGGGCGACCGTGCTCTTGGCCACGTGCGCGGTGCCCATCGGGTAGCCGTACCACTGCTTCTGGGCGTTGAGCGCGGTGCGGGTGGGCGTGTCGTAGTCGCCGGCGCCGGCGAACACCGTCGAGCCGAGCGCATAGGTGACGTAGTACTGGTGGGTGTTCGCGGCCGCGGTGTCGGTGTAGTCGAGCTGGCGGGTGAGCGCGAAGTCGGCGATCGTGGTCCCGGGCGGGCTGGTGAACGTGAGCGCCGCGCTCGCGTTGTTGGCCATCGAGGCGCCGGCGGGCACCGCGAGCGCGATGGAGTTGCCGGCGCAGGTGGAGTCGACGCTCACGCCCGCCGCCGCCGTGGCCCGCCAGGCGGAGTTCGGCCACACGTTGCCGCCCGCCGCGCACGTGTAGACGTGGTAGGTGCCGGCGCTCGCGGTGGCCGGCAGGAGCAGGAGGGCGGCGACGACGGCGGCGGCGATCCGGTGCATGGCGTCTCTTCGATACCGCATCAGGGCCGGGAGTTGCGCCGCTCGGCGAACCGCTGAGCGCCCGCCAGCGCGGCGCCGAGCCGCTCGCGGCCGAGCCGCGCCTCGAGCGCCAGACCGTCCTCCAGGGAGAGCGCCGTGCCCTCGAGCGCGGCCCGCCGGTCGGACAGCATCGTCTCCTGCGGGAAGGCGGCGATCTGCTCGGCCAGCGCGAGCGCGCGCTCGACGTGGCGGCCGGGCGCGACCACCTCGTTGACCAGGCCGAGCGCCAGCGCCTCGCGCGCGTCCACGGTGCGCCCGGTGAGGATGAGGTCGAGCGCCCGGCCGGTCCCGATCACCCGCGGCAGCCGCTGCGTCCCGCCGTCGATCAGCGGCACGCCCCACCGCCGCTCGGCGCAGCCGAACGCCGCCGTCTCGTCGGCGATCCGCAGGTCGCACCACAGCGCCAGCTCCAGCCCGCCGGCCAGGCACCAGCCGGCGATCGCGGCGATCGTGGGCTTCGGCGAGGCCAGCCGGGTGAACCCCATCGGGCCGCCGGGCGCGTCCACGTCCAGCGTGTCGAGCGCCTTCAGGTCCGCCCCGGCGCAGAACGCCGCCTCGCCCGCGCCCGTGAGCACCATCACGCGCGCGCCGTCGTCGTCCCGGAAGCGCTCGAAGGCGTCCAGGAGCGCCGCCGCTGTTTCCCCATCGACGGCGTTGCGCCGCTGCGGCCGGTCGAGCGTGACGAGCGCCGCGGCGCCCGTGCGCTCGTAGCCGACGCTCACCAGCCGCCGCGGGTGTCGGCGCGCGCCCGGCGCGCCTTCGCCGCCGCCAGCCGGCGGTACTTGCGCTTGTCCAGCGCGTTCTGCAGCAGCGAGAGCAGCAGGATGAGCAGCGGGAACCCGGCGATCAGCATGAAGCCGACGTCGGTGACGACCTTGTCGCCGGCGGGCCCGTAGGTGCCCTGCCCCTGGTCGTGGCCGGCCGAGGCCAGCGCCGGGGCGGCGCCGAGGAGGACGAGCCAGGCGGTGAGCAGCGCGGCGCGGACCATGACCCGAGGATACCTATCCTCGGAGGCCATGGCCGTCGTCATCGCCTCCGACCTCGCCAAGGACATGGCGGGGGAGCCGCTGCTGCGGGGCGTCTCGTTCAAGCTCGAGCGCCGCGACCGGCTGACCCTGTCCGGCCGCAACGGCTCGGGCAAGACGACCCTGCTGCGCATGCTGTCCGGCGAGAGCGGGATCGACGGCGGCGAGCTGATGCTGGCCAAGGACGTGCGGATCGCGCTCCACGACCAGCGCCCGCCACGCGAGCGCGACCTCTCGCTGCGCGACTACGTGCTCTCCGGCTGCCGGGAGCTGCTGATGCTGGAGGAGCGACTGTCCGAGCTGGAGATCGCGATGGCCGAGGGCGCCACCGACGCCGGTACGCTCGACGCCTACGCCCGCGCCCAGGCCCGCCTGGAGCACGCCGGCGGCTACAACTGGCGCGAGGGCGTCAACGCCACGCTGCACGGCCTGGGCTTCCGCGACGAGCACCTCGACCGGGCGCTCTCCACCTTCTCCGGCGGCGAGCTCACCCGCGCCTCGCTGGCCCGCGCGCTGGCCGGCGACCCCGACCTGCTGCTGCTCGACGAGCCGACCAACCACCTCGACATCGCCTCGCTGGAGTGGCTGGAGACGCATCTGCAGACGCTGGACGCGGCGATCGTGCTCGTGGCCCACGACCGCTGGTTCCTCGAGGCCGTCGGCACCGCGGTGCTCGAGCTCGAGGGCGGGCGCGGGCGGTACTTCAAGGGCACCTGGCACGCCTGGCGGACGGAGAAGGCGCAGCGCGAGCTCGCGCTCGGCCGGGCGATCGAGCGCCAGCAGGCGGAGATCGCCCGGCTGGAGCGCTTCGTCGACCGCTTCCGGGCCGGCACCCGCGCGCGCCAGGCGCAGTCGCGCCAGAAGCGCCTGGACCGGATCGACCGACTGGACCGCGACCCGCGCGACGGCAAGTCGCTCGGGTTCGCCTTCAAGCCGCCCGAGCGCTCGGGCCGGGTGGTCTTCGAGATCGAGGACGGCCGGCTGACGATCGGGGAGCGCGTGCTGCTGGACGACTTCGAGCTGTGGCTGGAGCGCGGCGAGCACGTGTCGCTCGTCGGCCCGAACGGCTCCGGCAAGTCGACGCTGATCTCCGCCCTGGCCGGCGAGCGCGAGCTCGACGCCGGCAAGCTGCGGCGCGGGCACAACGTCAAGCTCGGCGTGCTCAGCCAGCACGCCGACGAGGCGGGGCAGGGGCGGACGGTCCTGGAGGCCTGCCAGCGCGCCACCGGGCTGACCCCGAACAACGCCCGGGCGCTGCTCGGCCGCTTCCTGTTCAGCGGCGAGGAGGCGGAGAAGCCGCTGGAGGGGCTGAGCGGCGGCGAGCGCCAGCGCCTGTCGCTGGCCGTCCTCGTCCATTCCGGGGCCAATGTATTGATCCTCGACGAGCCGACCAACCACCTGGACATCGAGAGCCGCGAGGCGCTCGAGGACGCGCTGCAGAGCTTCCAGGGCTCGCTGCTGCTGATCTCCCACGACCGCGCGCTGCTCGACGCGGTGGGCACCCGCACGGTGGCGGTGGAGGAGCGGACGCTGCACTCCTACGTCGGCGGCTGGCCCGAGTACGTGCGCGTGCGCGACGAGCGCGCGGAGGCGGAGCGGACGGCCAAGCGGGCCAAGCCGGCGCCGTCTCGCAAGGCGCCCCCGAAGCCCGCGCCCTCCAAGAAGGAGTCCGAGCGCCTCGAGAAGCAGATCGAGGCCGCCGAGGCGGCGCTCGGCGCGCTCGAGCTGGAGCTCGCCGACCCGTCGGCCTGGAACGACCCGCGCTCGGCCGCGAGGTCCAGCGCCCGCCACGCCGAGGCCAAGAAAGCCCTGGAAGAGCTGTACGCCCGCTGGGAGGCGGTCGCGGGCTGAGAAGATGTGGGGCATGGCCGCGACGCTCACGCTCGAACAGGAGATGGAAACCCACCGCCGGGCCCTCACCGGCTACTGCTACCGGATGATCGGGTCCGGCAGCGAGGCCGAGGACGCGGTGCAGGAGACGATGGTCCGCGCCTGGCGGGCGGCGGACAAGCTGCACGAGCGCGGCGCGCTGAAGGCGTGGCTGTACAAGATCGCCAACAACGTCTGCCTGGACATGCTCCAGAGCGCGCAGCGGCGCGCGCAGCCGATGGACCTCGGCCCGTCCCAGGACGCGGCCGCGCCGCTCGGCGCGCCGCTGGTGGAGACCGCCTGGGTCCGCCCCGTGGCCGACAGCGTGCTCGACCCGGCCGACGTCGCCGCCGAGAAGGAGACGCTGCGGCTGGCCTTCGTCGCCGCGCTGCAGCACCTGCCGCCGCGGCAGCGGGCGGTGCTGATCCTGCGCGAGGTGCTGCGCTGGCAGGCCACCGAGGTGGCCGAGCTGCTGGAGACGTCCGTCGCCTCGGTCAACAGCGCGCTGCAGCGCGCGCGGGCCACGATCGAGGAGCTCGACCTGGACGCCGGCGCCGCGCCCGCCGCGGTGGACGACGCGGAGCAGCGGGAGCTGCTGGCCGGCTACGTCCAGGCGTTCGAGCGCTACGACATCGCCTCGCTGGTCAAGCTGCTGCACGATGACGCGGCGTTCTCGATGCCGCCGTTCCCGCTCTGGGTGCGCGGGCCGGAGCAGATCCACGCGTTCATGACCGGCACGGGCGCGAAGTGCGAGGGCTCGCGGCTGCTCGTCACGCAGGCCAACGGCGGCCCGGCGGTGGCGATCTACAACCCCGCCGAGGACGGCTACACGCCGTGGGCGATCGTCGTGCTCGAGATGTCAGGCGGGGCGATCACCGGGCTGCACCACTTCATCTACCCGGAGCTGTTCGCCGAGTTCGGGCTGCCGCCGCGGCTCGAGCGCGAGGACGCCGGCCAGCCCCACGAGCTCCAGCAGCGCGCGTAGCTCGTCTCCCACGTTGCGGATGGTCACCCGCCGCCCGCCGCGGCGGGCGGCGAGCTGCGCCCGGGCCAGCGTCTCGACGACGCCGATGGTCGTGCGCGGGTCGACCCGGGCCAGCACCTCGTGGGTGTCGTCGTCGACGACCAGGATCGGGGGCGGCTGCATTCCCCCGCTTGGACGGCTCGGGGGCGCGAAACTCATCGCGCCCCCGTGCTCGACCCGTTACGCGCGCGGGCGGTCGTCGAGCGCGCCGCCGTCGGTGGCGACGGGCTCACGGTCGGCCGGGCGGTCGGCCGGCGCCGTGCGGCGGCCGAAGCGCCCGCGGGGGGCGGGCTCGCGCCTGGCCGCGGGTGCGGTCCCGCGGCGGCGGCCGACGCGCGGCATCATCGACAGCAGCACCAGCGCCACGGCCGCGGCGCCCAGGACGATCTTCGTCACGTTGTTGGTGGCGAAGATGCCGAGGATGTCGGTGCCGTCGGAGAGCGCGATCAGCGCGCCCACGCCGTAGGCGATGCCGACCATGAACGCCATCGACTTGGCGCCCCAGTGGATCGGCGCGCCGAGCAGCAGCAGCAGGCCGCCGGCGGCGAACAGCACCCACGTCCAGCCGTTGCCCTCGATGCCGATGAAGTTCGTGCCGTTCACGGTCCCGCTGGGCGGGTGCATCGTGAAGCTCTGGTCGGCGAAGATGAAGCCGAGGATGCCGAGCGCCAGCGAGAGCGCGCCGATGATGGCCACCGGCCCCTTGGCCAGCGAGACGCCCCGCCGGGGCGGCACGCCGTCGTCGTATGTCTCTGTCGCGGTCATGTGTGAGTCCTCCTAGAAGCCGTTGAGTGCAGGATTCCCGCGGATGGCGCCCGCCATGCGCCTGCACGTCAACAGCCGGTGACGCGCCGGGTCCGCGATCGCGGCGCATCCGCAGCGTCACGGGGATTTACGCTGCCGCGCGCGATGCGCCGACCACTGACCGCCTTCCTGCTCGCCGCCGCGGCCGTGCCCGCGCCGGCCGCCGCCGCCGGCTTCGGCGAGCTGCCCTTCCACCCGTCGCTCGGCGGCGCCTCGTGCGTGCGGACGCCCGGCGCGCCGGGCGAGGTCGCGCGCGCCGCGGACGGCTCGCTCGAGCTCCTGCGCGCCGACGCCTCCGGCCTGCGGCCGACGGGAGTGGCGCTGCCGGGCGCGTTCACCTTCCTCTGCCCCGCGGTCGCCAGCGCGCCGTCCGGCGCCGGCGTGGCCGCCGATCTGGCGGAGGGTGACGACGCGAGCCGGGAGACGCTCGCCGCGGCGCTGCGCGATCCCGGGGGCGGCTGGGCGAACCCGCAGGTCCTCGGCGATTTCGCCGACGCGCCGACGAACCTGTCGGCGGCGGTGTCGGACCGCGGCGACGCCGCCGTCGGGGCCACGCTCGCCTCCGGCGACGGGAAGGGGCAGGCGCGGGTGATCCTCGCCCGCCGCGCACCGGGCAGTGCGTTCTCCGCGCCGGTCACGCTCGCCAGCGCGCCGGGGGACGCGCCGACCCCGGTCGTCCGCGTGGGCTTCGCGGCGGACGGCGAGCTCGTCGCCGCCTGGACCCACCGGGACGGGAGCGACAGCGTGCTGGACGTTGCGGTGGCGCCGCCCGGCGCCGCGCTCGGCGCCGCGCAGCGCATCGCCACCCTCGCGCCCGACGCCGCGGCGCCGCCCGCGCTCGCCGTCGCGCCGGACGGGCGGACGCTGCTCGCCTACGTCTCCGGCGGCCACGTGTGGGTGGCCGAGCGCGCGCCCGGCGGCGGCTTCGGCGCGGCCGCCGCGGTGGCCTCGGCGTCGGACCTGGGGCTGGTGTGGCCCGAGCTCGCGCTCCGGCCCGACGGCGCCGCCGCGGTCTCGTGGCAGGGCCTGATCGGACGCGGCGTCGGCGTGGCCGTCAGGCCGGCGGCCGGGCCGTTCGGGGCGCCGGTGACGCTCGCCCGCTCCTCCACGGAGGGGGCGGTGCAGGACGTCACCGCGCCCAGCGGGCTGCTGACCGAGCTCGGGCTCGCCGCCGACGAGCTGCTCGGCGGGCACGTGCGGGTGGCGCTCGCCGGCGGGAGCGCCCTGGTCAGCTGGCCGTCCGACGCGGTGACCCGCGGCATCGAGTGGATCGGCGTGCGCGTCGCCACCCTGCCGCTGGCCGGCGGCCACGTCGACGTCGAGCGGCTCGGCTCGCCGCTGCGCGACCTCGACTCGGCGGCGCCGCTCGCGCTGGCCGACGGCACGCCGGCCATCGCCTGGGCGGACGACGCCGGTGCCCGCACGCGCGGCCGGGTGCACCTCGCCGTGGCGGGCGCGGCGCCCGTGCGGAGCGCGCGGATGCCGCGCGTGCGCGTCGGGCGACCGCGCCGGTCCGTGCTGCGGCGCAGCCAGGCGCTGCGGCTGCCCGTCACGTGCAGCGCGGCCTGCGACGTGCGCCTGCAGCTGCAGGGCGGCTCCGGTGACGACGAGCTGCTCTCGCTCCCCCGCGCCGGCACGCGCACGGTGGAGATGCTGCCGCTCGGCAAGCCGATCGCCCCGGCGCGCCGCGGGCCGGTCCGCCTACGGGTGGCGTCCGGGCCGCCCGGCTCGCTGCGGCCGCTCGTCCGCACCGTCGCGGTGACGCTGCGCCGCGCCCGCTGACGCGGCTTCACGAGGAGTTCACAGCGGCTTTACGCGCGGGTAACCGCCGCGCGGGCGCCGCCGCCGAAGGTGTCTGCGCGATGGGCGACGTCCTGACGGCAGCCACGGAGGTCCTCACGGTGGGTGAGCTGGAGATCCGCCCCGCCGAGCACCTCGCGCGCGCCCGCGGGCGAGCGCTGACGCTGTCGGTGCGCGAGCTCGACCTGCTGGCCGCGCTCGCCCGCCGCGAGGGCCGGGTCGTCGCGCGCGAGGAGCTCTACCGCACCGTGTGGGGCACCCCGCTGCGCACGCAGGACCGCTCGGTCGACGTATACGTCCACAAGCTGCGCGGCAAGCTCGCCGCGGCGCTGCCGGAGTGGGGCTTCATCCACACCCACTTCGGGTTCGGCTACCGCTTCCAGGCCGAGCCTTCACAACCTTTTCACGACTCGTGAACAGGCCGGTAACGGGGCGCCGCCGGACGCGTGCGACGGTCCGCCCATGACCACGAAGACGACAACCGCGGCGGCGCTCGCGGCGCTGGCGATCGGGCTCGCCGCCTGCGGCGGCGGCAGCGGATCGGGCGGGGGCTCCGGCGCCGGGTCCGCCTCCGGCGGCACCCTCAACGGCGCGGGCGCGACGTTCCCGCAGCCGGTCTACCAGGAGTGGGCCGCGCGGTTCCAGAAGGACACGGGCACGACGGTCAACTACCAGGGCATCGGCTCCGGCGGCGGCATCGCGCAGTTCACCGCCGGGACGGTCGACTTCGGCGCCTCCGACGCGGCGATGACCGACGACGAGGAGGCCGCGGCCGCCAAGAAGGGCGAGCCGGTGCACATCCCCACGGTGCTCGGGGCCGTGACCGTCTCCTACAACCTGCCGGGGGTCAAGTCGGGGCTCAGGCTCGACGGCCCGACGATTGCGAACATCTTCCTCGGCAGGATTGTGAACTGGAACGATCCTGCGATTGCGAACAAGAACGAGAACGTGAAGCTTCCCGATGCCGCGATCAGCATCTGCCACCGCTCCGACGACTCCGGCACCACCAAGAACTTCACGCAGTTCCTGGCCGACCACTCCGGCGCCTGGAAGCACGGCCCGGGCGTCGACAAGTCGGTCAAGTGGCCGGGCGGCACCGGCGCCAAGGGCAACGACGGCGTCGCCGCCTGCATCAAGCAGACGCAGGACTCGATCGGCTACGTCGAGCAGGCCTACGCGCTGGCCAACGCCTTCACCTTCGCCAGCGTCAAGAACAGATCCGGCGCCTACGTCGCGCCGACCCTGCCGTCGACCTCCGCCGCCGGCACCGGCCTGACGATCCCGGACGACCTGCGGATCTCGACGATCGACGCGCCGGGCGCCTCCGCGTATCCGATCACGGCGCTCACCTTCCTGCTCGTCTACCAGGACGTGTGCCAGGCCGGCATGCAGCCCGACCAGGCGACGCGGCTGAAGGCCTGGCTGGACTACGCCGAGGGCGAGGGCCAGAACGTGGCCGGCGAGCTGCAGTACGCGAAGCTGCCGGACGAGCTGCACAGCCGGGCCGAGGCAAAGGTCAACGGCCTCACCTGCGACGGTCAGCCGATCGCCGGGACCTGATGTCGGCGGGCACGCTCCCCCGCGGCGGCCGCGCGGCGCTCGCGCGGCCGCCGCTGGCGCGCCTCCCGGACCGGCTGCTGCGCTGGGGGCTCACCGGGCTGGCCGGGGCCATCCTCGCGCTGATCGCGTTCTTCTTCGTGAGGCTGGCGCTCGAGTCGCGGCCGCTGTTCGACAGCTACGGGGTCCTGAAGTTCGTCTTCTCGGACGAGTGGGTGCCGTCACAGCAGCTCTACGGCGCTCTGCCGCTGATCGTCGGCACCCTGATCACGTCCGCGGTGGCGCTGGCGATCGGCGTGCCGGTGGCGGTCGCCACCGCGCTGTATCTGACCGAGCTGGCGCCGCGCCGGGTGCGTGGCCCGCTGACGATCCTCGTCGACCTGCTCGCCGCCGTGCCGTCGGTGGTCTACGGCCTCTGGGGCTTCTTCGTGCTGATCCCGAAACTCAAGCCGCTGCAGCAGTGGGTCAGCGACACGTTCTCGTTCCTGCCGTTCGTGGGCGGGCCGGTCGCGGGGCCGAGCTACTTCGTCGCGGGGCTGATCCTGGCGATCATGATCCTGCCGATCGTCTCCGCGCTCTCGCGCGAGGTGATGGCCACCGTGCCGGTGGAGCACAAGGAGGCCGCGCTGGCGCTCGGCGCCACCCGCTGGGAGATGATCCGGATGGCGGTCCTGCCGTACTCGCGCGCGGGGATCGCCGGCGCGGCCATGCTCGGGCTCGGCCGCGCGCTCGGCGAGACGATCGCCGCCACGATGGTGATCGGCAACGCCGCGGGCATCGGCCACTCGCTGTTCTCGCAGGGCTACACGCTGGCCGCGGTGGTCGCGAACGAGTTCGGCGAGGCCGCGGCCGACCCGACGCACCGGGCCGCGCTGATCGCCGCCGGGCTCGTGCTGTTCGTGCTCACGCTGGTGGTCAACGCGGCGGCCCGCTGGTTCGTCGTGCGCGGGGAGCGGTTCGCGTGATCGCGCCCGTCTCCGCCCGCCGGCGCCGAACCGACCGCGTCATGCGCGGCGTGCTGCTCGCCGGGACGCTCGTCGCCGTCGTCCCGCTCGCTCTCGTCGTCTTCTACCTGCTGCGCAAGGGCCTCGGCGCGCTGAGCTGGAGCTTCTTCACCACCGATCCGACGGGCAGCTTCCTCGGCCCGCCCGGCGGCGTGCGCTCCGCGATCCTCGGCACCGTGCTGATCGTCGCGCTCGCCTCGGCGATCGCCGTCCCGGTGGGGATCGGCGTCGCGCTCTACCTGGTCGAGTACGGCAAGCGCTCGTGGTTCGCCGGCGCGGTCCGCTACTTCGTCGACGTGCTGACGGGCGTCCCGTCGATCGTCTTCGGCCTGTTCATCTACATCGTGCTCGTCCTCTCGGGCGTCGGCGGGACGTTCGCGGGCTGGAAGGGCTCGGTCGCGCTGGCGCTGCTGATGATGCCGGTGATCACGCGCTCGGCTGAGGTGGTGCTGAGCCTGGTGCCGGACGCGCTGCGCGAGGCGGCGCTGGCGCTCGGCGCGCCGCGCTGGAGGGTTGTCGCGCGGGTCGTGCTGCCCACGGCGCTCCCGGGCCTCGTCACGGGGTCGATGCTGGCCATCGCCCGCGGCGCCGGGGAGACCGCGCCGCTGCTGTTCACCGCGTTCGCCGTCAACGCGACCACGTGGGACCTCGGGGCGCAGATGAACTCGCTCCCCATCCAGATCTTCAACGACGTGCGGCAGGCGCAGGCCGACATCGTGCAGCGGGCGTGGGGTGCCGCGCTCACGCTGGTGGCGATGGTCCTGGTCCTCACCCTGCTCGCACGGCTGATCCAGCGAAGGAGCCGCCTGGCATGAACACCGAGCCCCAGGAGAAGACCGCGGCGACGCCGCGCCGGCAGGTCGCGCCGGCCGCCCAGGCGCCGATGGCGCCGCCCGTCGTCAGCCCGGCCCGCACGGTCCGGCTCGACGGCCTGCGCGCCTACTACGGCGACGTGGCGGCGGTGAAGGGCGTCACGCTCACCTACGCCGCCAACCAGGTCACGGCGATGATCGGGCCGTCGGGCTGCGGCAAGTCGACCGTCGTGCGCTGCGTCAACCGCATGCACGAGGAGATCCCCGGGGCGCGGGCGTCCGGGCGGGTGCTGCTCGACGACGCGGACGTGTACGGGCCGGACGTCGACGTGGTGTCGGTCCGGCGCACGATCGGCATGGTGTTCCAGAAGCCGAACCCGTTCCCGACGATGTCGATCTTCGACAACGTGGCCGCGGGCCTGCGTCTGACCGGCCGGCGGCGCGATCTGGCCGACCGCGTGGAGGCGTCGCTGCGCGGAGCCGGGCTGTGGGACGAGGTCAAGGACCGGCTGGGCAAGCCGGGCGTCGGCCTGTCCGGCGGCCAGCAGCAGCGGCTGTGCATCGCCCGCACGATCGCCGTCGAGCCCGAGGTGATCATCATGGACGAGCCGGCGTCCGCCCTCGATCCGATATCCACGCTGAAGATCGAGGAGCTGCTGCTGGAGCTCAAGCGGCGCTACACGATCGTCATCGTCACGCACAACATGCAGCAGGCCGCGCGCGTGGCGGACCGCACCGCGTTCATGCTCTCCGGCGAGCTCGTGGAGGTGGGCGAGACGGACCGGATCTTCACGAACCCCGGCGATCCCCGGACCGAGGACTACGTCACCGGCAAGTTCGGGTGACGCGCGGTGGCCGCGGGACGATCCCACTTCCAGCACGAGCTCCGGGCCCTCGAGCACCAGGCCCTCGGCGGGCTCGACCTGGTCCTCGCCACCCTGGACCGTACCCTGGAGGCGCTGCGCCACCAGGACATCGAGCTCGCCTCGATCGTCGTCCACGACGACGACCGGATCGACGGGCGGTATCTGGAGGTCCAGCAGGGCATCCTGTCGCTGCTCGCGCTGCAGGCGCCGGTGGCCTCCGACCTGCGACTGGTGGCCGCGCTGCTGCACGTGATCAAGCACGTCGAGCGGATGGGCGACCAGTGCGTGAACATCGCCAAGATGCTCCCGGTGGTCGGCTTCGAGCCGCCGTCGGACGCGCGTATGCTCGAGCAGATCTTCGAGATGGGCGCGCAGGCGCGCTCCCAGATCGCGCAGGCGCGCCAGGCGTTCGTGCTGCGCGACGTCGCGGTGGCCGAGGACCTGGTCCGGCAGGACGAGCGGATCAACGCGCTCAACCGCCGCGTCTTCGCCCGGGCGGTGGAGATCGGCACCGACGAGGACCGCCGCGAGTGGGCGATGTCGATGATGCTCGTGGCCCGCGCGCTCGAGCGCATCGGCGACAACGCCGTCGACATCGGCGAGCAGGTGGCGTTCGTGGTCACCGGCCTGTTCCGCGAGTTCTCGGACGCATCCCATGTCTCCCAGTAGGCCGGCCCACCGAGAACTCGCCCCCCGATCTCCCCGCGCCCTCGGCGGGTCCCGTTGCGAGGTTGTGAACAGGCGGTTATCGGATCGGCGTTGCGGGCCTGTGCGCGCCGTGTCGCCCTATACGCTGCCTGCGAGATGACGGTTGTGGCTGACGCCCCGAGGGGGCAGGAGCGACGCTCGGGCGCCGCGTGGAGCCAGGCGACGGTCCGCCTGGCGGTGATCGACTCCGACAGCGGGTTCCTGCAGGTGCTCGGCAAGCGCCTGGAGGGCGTGGGGTGGCCGTACCGGGTGCTGTCGACGCCCGTCCCGCTCGACGCGATGGTGGCGATGCGGCTGAACGCCGTGGTCGTCGACCTCGCCGTCCTCGGCCCCCAGGGCTGGACGTACCTCGAGAAGCTCTGCGCCCGCCTGCCCGGGCTGGGCGTGGTCGTCTGCACAGGGCAGTCCTCGGTCGCCCAGCGGGTGCGGGGGCTGCGGCTCGGCGCCGACGACTGGGTCACCAAGCCCTGTCACCCGGAGGAGCTGATCGCCCGCGTCGAGGCGGTCGTGCGCCGCCGCAAGCGCGCCGAGGTGCGGGTCGACCGCGGCCCGACCGTGGTCGGCGAGGTCGAGATCCGCGCCGACCAGTTCCAGGCGTTCGCCGGCGGCGCGTCCGTCGAGCTCACCCGCCGCGAGTTCGAGCTCATTCAGCTGCTCGCCGAGGCCGAGGGCCAGGTGCTCCAGCGCGAGGAGATCTACCAGCGCGTGTGGGGCTACGCGATGGTCCACGGCGACCGCTCCGTCGACGTCTTCGTGCGCAAGCTGCGCTCCAAGCTCGAGCGGGCCTCGCCGGGGTGGCGCTACATCCACACCCACTTCGGCATCGGCTACCGCTTCGCGGCGGAGGCGGTCGATGACGAGCCGGAGGTCGCGGCGCCCGCCGAGGCCGCGGCCGCGCTCGTCGCCGCGGGCGC
>JAICUS010000697.1 GCA_025935735.1 Solirubrobacteraceae bacterium
CTTCGCCTACCACGTCAGCGACGCGGAGCTCGCGTACGTGCTGGACGCGGTCCGGCTGCTGGCCGACGAGGGCCACAGGCTGCTGGCGCTCTATCGCTTCGACCCCGCCTCGGGGCAGTGGGAGCACCGGGCGCGCCAGGCACCGCCGGCGAGCCTCGAGGAGATGCTGCGCTCGCGCCCGGCACCGCTCGTCCGCGCGCCGGAGTCCGTGCTCGCGCGCCAGCTCGCCGCGGCGCGCGAGATCCTCCGCGACGCCCCGCCGCCCGGCGCGGCCGAGCCCACGCCGCTCAGCCCCGGGTTCGAGCGCATCCGCTGGTTCCCGCTGCCCGGAGCGCCGGCATGAGGGCGCTCATCGTCGTCGCGGCCCTGCTGCTGCTGCCCGCCCCGGCCCTTGCCGCAGGCGACGGCAAGCCGGTGCGCTTCTGGTCGCTGAGCCGGATCGACGCCAGCGCCGGCAAGGTCACGGTCTCCTCCGGCGCCCAGGAGGGCGGACGGCTGCACAAGGTGGCCAAGCTCGGCCCCGCACCGTTCGTGTTCCCGGAGACGGACGGTGCCACCAAGGCGATCGACAGGGTGATCTCGAGCGCCGACGGCTCGCACTACAACGTGGTCACCCAGGCGCCGTCGCCGACCTCGGATCCGACCTCGGCGCGCGGCGGCGTGAGCCACCTCGACGAGTACCAGGCCTACCGCAAGCGCGCCGGCGACGCGTCGCTGCGGATCACGATCTCGCAGGCGATCGCCCACGCCATCGACACGAACCTCGGACCCGACGGGTGCCCGCCCAAGACGGTCGCCCTCTGCCCGCTGCTGCGTGGGATCATCCGCTTCCACGCCCGCGCCTACGCCGCCTCGGCGGGCGGCGACTTCTTCTCGGTCGGCGGCGCCGCGTTCCTCGAGGGCCACCGCGGACTCTGGACCTTCGAGGCGGCCACTGACGCGGACTCGCGGGCGCCGGTGTGGAGCCTGAACGACTTCGACCTCCGTGAGTCGTTCGACAAGACGCCGAAGCCCCAGCATCGCCACGGGCCGCGCTTCGTCGAGGGGCCGACCGCTGCGATGCGGCTGCACCGGAAGCTGCGCCTGCGGGTCCCGCTGGGTTCCGTGCACGACGGCGAGCTGTTCGCCGTCCACGTCATGCTCGAGGCCGAGACGCACGACGATCGCGGCGGCGAGTCCACGGCGCTGGCGTTCCTCGACGACCCGCAGAGCCGCGAGCCGCTGCTGGCGAGCCATGGCCTGACGCCGCTCGGCAGGCCGCGTTTCCGCGAGCCGAAGCCGACGGCGCCGGCGGCCGCGCGCTGCCCCGGCGGGCCGCGCGCGCATGCGGGCACGCTGCAGCTCAGCCGCGACGCGTACGCGGTGGGCGAGGCCGGCGGCACCCCGGCCGTGCTCGTCACCCGCAGCGGCGGGTCGCGCGGCGCGGCCAGCGTGACCGTCGACGCCCGCGGCGGCTCGGCGCTCCCGGGCGAGGACTTCCGGGCCACGCGCACGCGCGTGCGCTTCGGGGACGGCGACAGCGCGCCGCGGCTGGTCGACATCCCGATCCGCGAGGACACCGCGGCCGAGCCCGCCGAGCAGTTCACGGTCTCCCTCGGCCACGCCCGCTGCGCGCCGCTGGGCGCGCGCCGGCACGCCACGGTCACCATCCTCGACGACGACGCCGCGCCCCCGCCGCCGCCCCCCGCGTTCAGCGTCGGCGGCACGGTGGACGGGCTGGAGGGCAGCGGCCTGGTGCTGGTGAACGGCACGACCGTGCTCCCGGTGACCGGCAACGGGCCGTTCACGTTCCCCGGCACCTTCCCCGATGGCTCGCCGTACGAGGTGCGCATCCAGGCGCAGCCCGCGAACCCGACCCAGGTGTGCAGCGTCGTGGACGGCACGGGGACGGTGAGCGCCGACGTGAGCACGGTCGCGGTGCACTGCGCGCGCCTGGCCCTCCCGGCCGGGCTGGACACGACGTTCGGCAGCGAGGGCCGCGTCTCGACGCCGGGCAGCGGGAAGGCGAACGCGGTCGTGCTCCAGCCGGACGGCCACATCGTCGCGGTCGGCCCGCGCGAGATCGGCGTCAACTTCCAGTTCCAGTTCGGCGCCGTGCGCTACGACGCGTCCGGGAACCTCGACCATGGCTTCGGCACCGACGGGATCGCCACCACGAGCCTCGGCGGGACCGACGACGAGGCAACCGACGCCGCGCTGCTCAGCGACGGCGGCTTCGTGGCCGTCGGCCACAGCGACGTCCACGGGATCCCCGACACCGACTTCGGCGTGGCGCGCTACACCGCCGACGGGCATCCGGCCCCGGGCTTCGGGGCGAGCGGGTTCGTCACGACCGACCTCACGGGCCACGCAGACCTCGCCCAAGCGGTCGCGGTCCAGCCCGACGGCAAGATCGTCGCGGTCGGCGAGGCGCAGACCACGCTCATCGACTTCGACTTCGCGGTGGTCCGCTACAACCCGGACGGGACGCTCGACCACAGCTTCGGCGGCGACGGCATCGTCACCACCGACCTCGGCACCGAGCGCGACGGCGCCCGCGGGGTGGCGATCCAGCCCGACGGCAAGATCGTCGTCGCCGGCACCGCCGACACCGGCGTCGGGCTGGCGCGCTATGAGCCCGACGGCACGCTCGACCGCACCTTCGGCGGCGACGGCACCGTCGTGGGCGACATCGGCACGAACTTCGTCAGCGGCCTCGCGCTCACGCCCGGCGGGACGATCCTCGTCGCCGGCTCCCGGGGCGGCGGGACCACGGGCCTGGACATCATCGTCGCGAGCTTCGGACCGAACGGCGAGCTCAACCGCGGCTTCGGCAC
>JAICUS010000182.1 GCA_025935735.1 Solirubrobacteraceae bacterium
CTGATCGGGCCACGATCGGGCCGCGAGGACCGGCATCGGCGGCCACAGAAGCGTCTGCGAAGGTGAGCACGAAGTCCACGTCCACGGGCAATTCGGCGATGGCGAGACCCGGACTCGAACCGGGGACACCACGATTTTCAGTCGTGTGCTCTACCAACTGAGCTATCTCGCCGTGGGCGCTCAGACTAGCGTGCTGCGGGACCGGCCAGGTCTGGCGCAGGCGGCGGTAGCCGAGGGCGATCACGCCCGCGAGCGCGAGGCCTGAACCGAGGAAGGTGGGCAGCACTCCGGCGAAGCCGATGAGGGCGCCGGCGAACACCATGGAGATGGCGAAGCCGAGCGAGATGCACGTCCGCTGGAGGCCGAAGAGGCGGCCGTGGAGGGACTCCGGCGTGCCGTGGGAGAGCAGCAGGCGGTCGTGGACGAGGGCCAGGCCGTTGCCGAAGCCGCCGACGGCGAAGGCGCCGACGACCAGCGTGAACGAGGGGATGAAGGCGCAGGCGATCAGCTCGGCGGCCATGGCGCACAGGCCGAGGACGTAGGCCTGGCGCCAGCGCCAGGCGCCGGCGGCGGTGAAGCGGGTGGCCAGCGAGCCGAGGATGGTGCCGACGCCGGCGGCGGTGACCATCGCGGCCAGGCCGGAGCCGCCGACGTCGAGCACCTCGCGGGCCAGGATGACCTCGCCGACGTTGGTGACGCCGATGCACAGCACGACGGCGGTCGAGCAGCCGAGCAGGGTGCGCACGCCGGGCAGCGCCATCAGCTCGCGCACGCCCGCGCGCGTCTCGCGCAGCAGCGACGGGCGGGCGCGCGGCTCGGCGCGCTCGTCGACGCCGTCGGCCAGCGTGCCGATCAGCACCGCCGACACGGCGAAGGTGGCCGCGTTGCCGCCGATCAGGGTGGACGGGCCGGTGACCGCGAGCAGGACGCCGGCCAGCGCCGGGCCGAGCGTCAGCCCGACGTCGTCCAGCGCGCCGAAGAGGCCGATCGCGGCGTTGCGGCGCTCGCCCGGGGCCAGCCGCGGCAGGCCGGTCAGCGCCGCCGGGTGAAAGAGCGCGGTGCCGACGCCGGCCAGCGTGGCACCGGCCAGCACGAGCGGCAGCGAGCCCGCCATCATCACGAGAAAGAACGCGGCGCAGCGCAGCACGTCGGCGGCCGCGGCGCAGACGCGCCAGCCGACGTGGTCGACCACGGTGCCGAGCAGCGCCCCCAGCGCGACCGCCGGCAGCAGCCCGGCGATCAGCACGAGCGAGACCGCCTCGGCGCTGTGGAAGCGGTCATAGGCGAGCAGCGGCAGCGCCAGCGCCGCCAGGCCCGTGCCCAGCGACGACTGCGCGTGGGCGAGGAAGAACCGGCGCGAGGGCGCGTCGCTGAGCGCCGCGAGGAACATCAGGCGGCGGCGGGCACCCGGGCGGCGGCGAAGCGCCGCGGCACGAGCCGGCTCGCGCACGTCACGTGCAGCAGCACGGTCACGCCGACGAACAGCACGATGTCGCCGACGCTGAACACGTTGTGCACCGGCCAGGAGCTCGGGGAGGCGAACACGTCGCCGAGGAACTGCAGCTTGGGGTGCGCGAGCACCTGCGAGTTGGCGAAGTCGCCCTTCGCCTGCACCTGCGGCAGCGAGGCGAGCGCCTTGCGACTCGCGGGCATCACGCCGCCGTTGGCGGTGATCGCGATGAAGTTGAGCAGCCCGCCGAGCGCGATGACCGGCACGCCGACGACCCGCCGGTTGCTCCAGGCGAACGCGCCGAGCAGCAGATAGGAGCCGATGTGGACCGCGCGGTGCAGCCCGTGGCTGCCGGCCGGCAGCAGCGAGATGATCACGATCTGCACGAGGATCGCCGCGACGGCGAGGCCGGGACGGCGCAGCCGCAGGTCGGCGAGCGAGCCGAGCCGGCCGCCGAACAGCGGCACGCTCGCGAGGACCGCGAGATAGAAGAGGCCGATCATCATCGTGCCCCTTCAATCGGCCGCGCGCGCGGAAGCTTTCGCTCCAACAAACGTCGAATCGCTCAAATCTGGGGCGCAGGGACCGAAAACCGTGTCTGGAAAGGCTCTCATGGGGGGAGCCGTGACAAGGAGGTCAAACCCGATGCATGCACGCCTTTACCGCCTCGCGCTGGTCGCGGGCGTCGTGGCCGTGTTCCTCGAGGGCCTCGGCGCCAGCTTCAAGTGGAGCTGAGCCCGATGCAGGTTCGCAACGGCCGCAAGTGGTAGTCGCGAGGGTGCCCTCCGCGTGAGGGCGCCCTCGACTGCTTCTCCAGGACAAAGTGATGCTCGCCCGCGTCAAGAGAATCGATCCCGTCGACGTGTACGTGACCACCGTGATCGCGGTGGGCACGCTGTGCACGGTCGCTCTGGCGATCTTCGACGCGGGCGAGGTTCACCTGCTGCTGACGCCGGAGGTCGCGCTGTTCATGCTGTGCGCCCTCGTCGGCGACTTCGTCCCGCTGAAGGTGTTCACGCGCGGGGCGGAGGGGGAGGTCACCACCTCCACCTGCTTCGCCGTCGCCGCGATGCTCGCGGCCGGCCCGCTGGCGGCGCTGATCGCGCTCGTGGTCACCAACTTGGTGGCCGACGGCGTGCGCCGCAAGGCGCCCAAGAAGATCCTGTTCAACCTCGGCCAGTACGCGATCACCGTCGCGGCCAGCGGCGCCGCCCTGCAGCTCGTCACCGGCCTGCCGCGCGCCCACCCGCCGCACCTGCTCCCGAGCGACATGGCCGGCGTGATCGTGGCGGCGGTCGTCTTCTTCGTCTTCAACACCGCGCTCGTCTCGACGGTCATCGCGCTCGTCACGCGGGCGAGCGTGCTCAAGTACCTGGTCGAGGACCTCTCCTCCCAGGTCACCACCGCCGGCCTGCTGCTCGGCCTCGCGCCGGTCGTGCTGCTCGCCGCCGACTTCGCCCTGCCGGCCATCGCGCTGCTGTTCCTGCCGCTGTTCGCCGTGCACCGCGGCGGCAGCGAGGCCATCGCGAAGGAGCACCAGGCGCTGCACGACGCGCTGACCGGGCTGCCCAACCGCGACCTGTTCCGCGACCGGATCGACCAGGCGATCCGCACTTCGCGCCGCTCCGGTGAGGCCGCCGTGGTCATGATCATGGATCTCGACCACTTCAAGGAGATCAACGACACGCTGGGCCACCACATGGGGGACCTGCTGCTGGAGGAGGTCGCCCGCCGGCTGAGCCGCACGCTGCGCGA
Source organism: Solirubrobacteraceae bacterium (assembly GCA_025935735.1). Next base: position 3,206 of record JAICUS010000182.1, read on the forward strand.
GGCCGACACGGTGGCCCGCCTCGGCGGCGACGAGTTCGGCGTCCTGCTGCCGCTCGTCAGCAAGCCCGGGGACGCCGCGGTGGTCGCCCAGCAGCTGCTGCTGGAGCTGCGCGAGCCGTTCATGCTCGACGGCATGCGGCTGGAGATCGACGCCAGCGTCGGCATCGCGCTGCACCCGACCCACGGCGACGACGTCGAGACGCTGCAGCAGCGCGCCGACATCGCCATGTACTCGGCCAAGCAGTCCGGCCGCGGCTACGCGATCTTCGAGCCCGAGCTGGACCGCCACTCGCCGCGCCGGCTCGCGCTGGCCGGCGGGATGCGCCAGGCGATCAACGACGGGCAGATCACGCTCTACTACCAGCCCAAGGCCGACCTGCAGAGCGGCTCCGTCGTCGGCGTCGAGGCGCTCGCGCGCTGGAACCACCCGGAGTTCGGCATCGTCGGCCCGAGCGAGTTCGTGCCGATCGCCGAGCAGACCGGGTTGATCACGCCGCTGACCTCGTTCGTGCTCGACGCCGCGCTGAGCCAGATCCGCACGTGGAAGGACGCGGGGCTCGAGCTGTCGATCGCGGTCAACCTATCGGCCCGCTCGTTCCTGGACACGCACCTGGCGGTGGAGATCCCCCGCCTGCTGAACAAGTGGGCGGTCAACGCGTCCCAGCTCGAGCTCGAGATCACCGAGAGCATGCTCATGACCGACTCGGCGCGCGCCGAGGCGACGCTGGACCGGCTCAGCCAGATCGGCCTGACGCTCTCGGTCGACGACTTCGGCACCGGCTACTCGTCGCTGGCCAACCTCAAGCGCCTGCCGGTGGACGTCATCAAGATCGACAAGTCGTTCGTGATGGAGATGGCCGTCGACGCCTCCGACGCGGCGATCGTGCGCTCCACCATCGACCTCGCCCACAACCTCGGGCTGCGCGTGGTCGCCGAGGGCGTGGAGAGCGAGGACGCCTGGCGCCAGCTCGAGTCGCTGGGCTGCGACTACGCCCAGGGCTTCTACCTCTCGCGCCCGCTGCCCGCCGAGGCGGCGACCCGGCTGATCCGCGAGCGCGGCGCGGCCCGGACCGCCCCGCCGCCGGCCCTGCGAGTGGTCCAGGGCTTCGCCGTCTAGGGCGCCGCAGGATCTCCTGCACGACTTCACAACGGGGGTCCGCGTCCCGACAGTGACCGGGTGACGCGCCGTGCCCTCGCCCTCGCTCCGCTGCTGTTCGTCGCGCTCGTCGCGCCCGCCCGCGCGTCGTCGTCCTCCGGCGGCGCGGTGTACTCGCCCGTCGCCGTCCGCGGCTTCGCCGTGACGCCGGGCGCCGCCGCGCCGGGGGCGCCGCTGCGGTTCGCCTTCCGGGCGCTGGCAGCGGCGGCGCGGATGCCCGCGCGCGTCGACTTCGTGGCCGGCGGGCGCACGGTGGCCCGCGCCCGGCTGGGGCGCGTGCGCAGCGGCCGCGCGCTCAGCCTCGCCTGGACGCCGCCGGCCGGTGCGCTGCCCTCGGGCCCCTACCGCGCCCGGCTCGTGCTGGGCGGCCGCACGGTCGCCCGGGCGCCGTTCGCGGTCCTCGCGCCCGGCCCGACCCTGACCGCCGCGCCGCCGGCCGTCGCGGGCGTCTTCCCCGTCCAGGGCCCATACACGTTCGGCGACCCGTTCGGCGTCGGCCGGCCCGGCCACGTCCACCAGGGCCAGGACATCGCGGCCGCCGCGGGGACGCCGGTCGTCGCCCCGCTGGCCGGCACGGTGCTCACCACCGCCTACCAGGCCGGTGGCGCCGGCTACTACGTCGTGCTCCACGGCGCCGACCGCCGCGACTACGTCTTCATGCACCTGCTCGCCGGCTCGACCGCGGTGGCCAAGGGCCAAGCGGTGGCCGCCGGGCAGCGGCTCGGCCTGGTCGGCGCCACCGGCGACGCCACCGGCCCGCACCTGCACTTCGAGATCTGGCCCGCCGGCTGGTACGCGTCCAAGACGTCGCAGCCGATCGACCCGCTGCCGCAGCTAGAGGCCTGGGCGGCCTAGCATCCGGCCCATCAGGCGCAGGCAGCCGGCCTTGGACAGCGGCTCGTTGAGGTTCCCGCACTTGGGCGACTGCACGCAGGACGGGCAGCCGCTCTCGCACGGGCACTCGCCGACGAGCCGGCGGGCGTCGGCCACGAGGGTCTCGAACGCCTCGTAGCCGCGGCGCGCGATGCCGATCCCGCCGGGGTGGCCGTCGTAGATGAAGATCGTCGGCCCGCCGGTCTGGGCGTGGAAGTTGGTGGAGAGCCCGCCGATGTCCCAGCGGTCGCACATGGCCAGCAGCGGCAGCACGGCGATCTGCGAGTGCTCGGCGGCGTGCAGCGAGCCGAGCAGCTCGTTCAGCGGCTCCGCGGACTCCGGGAGCTCGTACCACAGCGCCTGGGTGGCGAACGAGCTCGGCGGCAGGTCGAGGCCGACGAGGTCGATCGGCTCGTGGTCGCTCAAGCGCCGGCGCTGATAGGCCAGCACCTGGTCGGTGACGATCACGACGCCGAACGACAGCCGCACGCCGAGCGTCTCCCGCGTGGCCAGCACCCGCTCGATCCGCGTCTCGGTCTCGCGCTTGGGCTGCGTGTACCAGTCGCCGTTGAACGGCGCCACGAGCGCGCGCTCCGACGCGAGGTCCAGGGTGGACACCTGGAACGAGCTGCCGCCGTGCAGGTAGATCGCGCCGTCGTGGACGGTCGACGGCGCGCGCCGGCGGTCGACGTTGCCCAGCACCTCGCCGGAGGTGGTGTCGACGATCGCCACGGCGTCCGGCCCCGCGCTGCGCAGCGAGACGCCGCCGGCCGGGAACCCGTCGGGCCGGCGCGGGACGTAGGTGCCGTCGGGGCGCCGGCGCAGCTCGCCCTCGCCGACCAGCACCTCCGCCATCTCCCGCCAGCCCGAGCCCAGGATCGCGTCGTCCTCGTGCGAGAGCGGCGCCTCGTGCGCGGCGCACAGCAGGTGCGCGGCGTAGAGCTGCTCGTTGAACGGGTCGAGGATCGCCGCCTCCACCGGGCGCTCGAGGAACTCGTCCGGGTGGCGGCAGAAGAACTGGTCGAGCGCGTCCTCGCCGGCCACGTACACGGCCAGCCCGCGCCCACGCCGGCCGGCGCGGCCCCACATCTGCCGCAGCGAGGCCACCGTGCCGGGGAACGTGACGCAGATCGCCGCGTCCAGCGCGCCGATGTCGATCCCCAGCTCCAGCGCGTCCGTGGACACGACGCCCAGCAGCTCGCCCGCCACCAGCCGGTGCTCCAGCTCGCGCCGCTGCTGCGGCGTGTAGCCGGCGCGGTAGGGGGCGATCCGCTCGGCGAGCGCCGCGTCGCCGTCTGCGCGCAGCCGCTGCTGGGCGAAGCGGGCGATCAGCTCGACCGCCTTGCGCGACTTCATGAACACGATCGTCCGCGCGCCCTCCTGCACGAGCTCGGCCAGCAGGTCGGCCGCCTCGGCCAGCGCCGAGCGCCGCGCGCCCGTCTCCTCGTCGGTCACCGGCGGGTTCCACATGGCCACGCTGCGCTTGAAGCCCGGTGAGCCGTCGCGGTCGACGACCCGGATGTCCTCGAGCCCGGTCAGCCGGACGGCCAGCTCCGCCGGGTTGGCGACCGTCGCGCTGGCGAGCAGGAACCGCGGCGCGGTGCCGTAGGCGTCGCACACGCGCCGCAGCCGGCGCAGGACGTTGGCCACGTGCGAGCCGAACACGCCGCGATAGACGTGCGCCTCGTCGACCACCACCACGGCGAGGTTGGCGAAGAAGTCCGCCCACGCCGCGTGGTTGGGCAGGATGCCGACGTGCAGCATGTCCGGGTTGGTGAGCACGAGGTTCGCCCGCCGCCGGATCGCCGAGCGCTGCTCGCGCGGCGTGTCGCCGTCATAGATCGCCGGCCGGGCGCGCTTGACGCCCAGCGCGTGGATGGCCCGCGCCTGGTCCTGGGCCAGCGCCTTGGCCGGGTAGAGGTAGAGCGCCCGCGCCCGGGTGTCGCCCGAGAGCATGTGCAGCGTCGGCAGGTTGAAGCACAGCGACTTGCCGGACGCGGTGCCGGTCGTGGTGATCGTCGGGCCGTCCATCGCCGCGTAGAGCGCCTCGACCTGGTGGCTCCACAGGAAGTCGATCCCGGCCGCCCGCAGCCCGCGCGCGACGTCGGGGTGCAGCTCCGGCGGGAGCGCCTCCATCCGCGGCTCGCGCGCGTGGACCATCGCCTGGCGGACCAGCCGCTCGTCCGCGCGGCCGGCCTCCAGCAGCGCGTCCCAGGGCTCGATGTCGCGGACGACGACCATGTGGGTCCGATGCTACGAGACGGCCAGCGCCGCGCGGATCGCCTGCTCCCAGTGTGCGAGGTCGGGGTCGAACGGCTCGTCGCTCAGCGCGGTCGTCTCGTAGGTCACGTCGGCCAGCGTGTCCGGCCCGTCGGGGCGCAGCCGGACCTCGACCGTGCCCGCGCGCACGCCCGGCAGCACCCGCGCGTAGCGGACCCGGTCGGGCTCGCGGTCCACGACCACCCAGGTCGAGGCGCCGGTGAGGAAGACGGTGCCGGGCGCGGCGCCGTCGCCCGCCTCGCCGGCCGGGAACACCGGGTCCCAGCCGGGCGCCCAGGCGCGCTCGCCCACCGGCGTGAACAGGTGCAGGGCGCGCCCGATCGGCAGCGGCACGCGGAGCGTGTGCGAATGGGTCATCCTCGGATGATGGCCCGCCTGCGCTGCGTGTTCTACGACCCGGAGGCGGTGGACGAGGACTCCCGGCTGAGCGAGCGCGCGCTGGAGGCGTGCGCGCGCGCGGACGTGCGCGTGTTCGCGCGGTCGGGCGACGGCGAGGTCGAGCACGAGGGGGAGCTGCGCCCGATCGAGCTCGTGATGCGCGCCCACGCGTTCGCGCCGGAGGAGTGCATCGGGGTCGGCGCCGCGCTCGCCGACTCGCCCGTCGGCACGGTGTGGGTCGGCCCGCTGGACCTCGAGGTCCGCGGCGAGCACGTGCAGGTGGCCGAGGACGGCGACGAGCTGCTCTACAACGCGGTCATCGCGGAGCTGGCCCGGCGACGCTGAGCGCGAACAGGTCGTCCGGGTCGGTCATCCAGGCGCGCAGCGCCAGCCCGGCGGCGGCGAGGTCGGCCTCCACGCGCTCGCGGGTGAACTTCGCGCTGATCTCGGTGCGCAGCTCCTCGCGGTTGGCGAAGTGCACGGTGATCCCGAGCTTCCCCACCTCCACCACCTGCGGGCGCAGCGCGCGCAGCCGCATCTCGATCCACTCCTGCTCGCGGTCGTAGAACGCGACGTGCTCGAACGCCTCGACGTCGAAGTCGGCGTCCAGCTCGCGGTTGATCACGGCCAGCAGGTTGCGGTTGAACGCGGCGGTGACGCCGGCCGAGTCGTTGTAGGCGGCCTCGAGCACCGCCGGGTCCTTCACCAGGTCGGTGCCGAGCAGCAGCGCGTCCTGCGGGCGCAGCGCCCGGCCCAGCGCGCGCAGGAACTTGCGCCGCGAGCCCGGCGGGAAGTTGCCGATCGTCCCGCCCAGGAACGCGATGATCCGCGGCCCCTCGGCGGGCGGGAGCGCGCCCAAGTGGCGCTCGAAGTCGCCCACGACGCCGTACACGCGCAGCCCCGGGTAGCGCTCGACCAGGTTCTCCGCGCTCTCGCGCAGCACGACCTCGGAGACGTCGAAGGGCACGTAGCGGTCGAGCGTCCCGGCACAGCGCATGGCGTCGAGCACCAGCAGCGTCTTGGTGGGCACGCCGCTGCCCAGCTCGACCAGCTCGGCCGCGCCCGTCTCGCGCACGATGTCCGCCGAGCGGGCCTCGAGGATCGCCCGCTCCGAGCGCGTCGGGTAGTACTCCGGCAGCCGCGTGATCTCGTCGAACAGCCGCGAGCCCTCGGTGTCGTAGAAGTGCTTGGGCGGGATCTCCTTGAACGGCCGGGTGAGCCCGTCGAGCACGTCGAACGCCAGCGTGCGCTCGTCGGCGCCGAGCCGCGAGACGATCGTGATGTCGCTGCTGCTCACGGCCTTCATCGCGCGATCCTCACCCCCGAGAACAGCTGGCGGCGCAGCGGCAGGTCCCAGTTGCGGAAGTGCGGCGAGGCCACCCGCGGGTGGGTGGCGCAGGAGCCGCCGCGCAGCACCCGGTAGCGGTCGCCGAAGAACACCTCGGAGTACTCGCGGTACGGGTGGGCGACGAAGCCCGGGTAGCCGGCGAAGACGCTCGCCGTCCACTCCCAGACCTGGCCGATCGCCTCGATCTGGCCCCAGGTCGCCGCCTTCTCCCACTCGGCCTCCGTCGGGAGGCGCGCCTCGTGGGCGCGGGCGAAGGCGTCGGCCTCGAACCAGGAGACGTGGACGATGGGCGCGTCCGGGCTCCCGGCCTCGGCCGCGGCGTGGTGGGTGATGTCGTACTGCTCCTTCCACGCCCAACCCTCGTCCGACCACCATTCGCGGCGTTCATAGCCGCCGCCCTCGGCGAAGCGCAGCCAGGTGGCGTTGGTGACCGGCGTGCGGCCGATCGTGAAGCGGGAGGTCCAGGCGCCGTGGCGCGGGCGCTCGTTGTCGTAGGCGAACCCGTCCGGGCCGGCACCGAGCTCGAACGGACCCTCGGGCACCTCCACAAGCTCCAGCCCGCTCCCGGGGACGACCCGGGGGCCGGTGAACGAGGGCGGCGCGATACCGGCGAGCGTCATCGCCTGCAGCATCGTCTCGGTGTGCTGGAGCTCGTGGCGGATGACGAGCTCATGCAGGATCTCGTCCCTCACGGGC
>JAICUS010000587.1 GCA_025935735.1 Solirubrobacteraceae bacterium
CAGATCGCCGGCTCGGGCATCCTGCTCCCCCACCGCGGCTTCCTGCTCAACAACGAGCTCACCGACTTCAACTTCCCGACCGGGACGGCGAACTCGGTGCAGGCCAACAAGCGCCCGCGCAGCTCGATGTCGCCGACGATCGTCATGAAGAACGGACAGGTCGTCGAGGCGATCGGCTCGCCGGGCGGCGCCACGATCATCACCACCGTCCTGCAGACGCTGCTCAACCAGATCGACTTCGGGATGACGCTGCCCGAGGCGATCGAGGCGCCGCGGGCCAGCAACCGCAACGGCGCGACGACCGACGCCGAGCCGTCGTTCATCCAGCAGTACGGCCCGGCGCTGACGGCCAAGGGCGAGACGCTCGCCCCGCCGGCGCCGTCGTCGCCGCTGCTGCCGACCTACATCGGCATCGCGGCCGGGCTCCAGATGCTGCCGCACGGCAAGCTGGAGACCGCCACCGAGTCCTGGCGCGGTGGCGGCGGCAGCGCGATGGTCGTCCGGCCGGAGAACCAGGACTTCGACGAGAGCGACGGCTGGTGAGCTAAGCGGCCCGAGAGGAGGTGCGGCCCGTGCGGGCGTCGAAGCGGTCCCGCGCCTCCTCCACCCGCTTGCCGTGGGTCAGCGACCATGAGCCGAGCGCCTTCAGCGGCGGCGCCATGGTCGCGCCCAGCGGCGAGAGGGCGTATTCGACGCGCGGCGGGACCTCTGCGTGCACACGGCGCACGACGAGCCCGTCGCGCTCCATCGCCCGCAGCGTCTGCGTGAGGACCTTCTCGGAGATCGGCGACAGATCCTCGAGCAGCTCGTGATAACGGCGGGTGCCGTCGCCGAGCGCCAGGAGCACGTCGACGGCCCATTTCGAGCTCAAGAGCCCGATCGAGTCGCGGATCAGCCGCGCGGAGCGGGTTCTCTCCGCGAGGCGCCGCGATTGGGCGTGGTCGGCCAGCGTTGCACTCATGCCTGTGCTCCTCCAAGCTTGAGCCCGAGCGCCCTCAGGGCGCGCGAGACTCGTAGTCGCGCGGCGTTCTGGCTGCAGCCGAGTGCGCCGGCGACTTCGTCGTAGTCGAGTTGCTGTACGACCCGGAGCTCGAGCGCCCTCCGTTGCTCGAGCGGGAGTGCCCGCACCGCCCGCCGCAGCAGCGGTGCCAGCGAGACGGCGGTCATCCGCTCGTCCACCGCCTCGTAGTCCTCGCACTCCGCCCCGGCCGCCGGGATCCCCATTCGCTCCCGGGCGGCCGTCTCGATGCGGTTGTGCTTGTGGTACTGGCGCAGCAGGTTGCGGGCGATGCCGAACAGCCACGGCGCCCCCGAGCCGCCCGCCATGTCGCGGAAGCGGCGCGAGGCGTGCCAGGCCTGCGCGAACGTCTCGGCGGTGAGGTCCAGCGAGGCCGATTCCGACCCCGTCTGACGCAGGAACCACGACCGCACCCATCCGGCATAGCGGTCGTAGAACTCGCGGTACGCGAGCGGGTCGCGGCTCGCGTCGGCGAGCAGCTGAGCGTCGGTTCTGGTCACGTGGTGCGTTGCAACTCCGAGCGGTTCGCTACCAGATCATGGCCCCTGCGTCGTATGCGTGTCTTAAGGGACTGCGAACTCCAGATTGGGCGCGATCGAGTGCGCGAACACCTCCTCGATACGCACGCGGCCCTCGCCCGACTCGTCCGGGAGCGCCTTCTCGAGCCTGAAGATGGCGCGCCGGCCCTCCAGCTCGAGCATCGCCACCTGGTTGTTGAACCAGGGCTCGTCGTGGGCGAGCCGCCAGCCGATCTCGGGGTCCGGCACCCGCGCGGCGCGGGCGAGCACGCGGGTGAGGCGGCCGGCCAGGCGGGTCCAGCCGGCCAGGATCGTCAGCCGCTCGCGCGAGTTGAGCGGGTTGCGGAACGGCGAGCAGACCGCCTGCCAGACCGCCGACTGCACGCCGTCCTGCGGCCGGAACCCGATCTGGGCCAGGTAGGCGTGGTGGACGTCGCCCGAGAGCACGCAGATGCTGGCCGGCGCCGGCCCGTGGCGGCCCGCGCCGACGTCGCGCAGCAGCGCGCACAGGCGCCGGTATGAGTCGTGGAACGCCGGCCAGTGCTCGAGGTCGAGCGCCCGCCGCAGCTTCTCGGCCGCCTTTGCGGCCACGCGGCCCCAGCGGCCGTCGGCCAGCGCTTCGTCCCACGCCTCCACGTTGTGCAGCGCCGGGCCGAGGACGACCGGCAGCGAGGTCCCCAGCAGCAGGTGGTCGACCCCGCCGGTGGCGTGGCGGGCGATCCAGTCCCACTCCTCGCCGTCGACCATCGAGCGCTTACCGGGGTCGAGCACGCGGCCGGCCCGCGAGTCGATCATCACCACGCGCGCGGGGCCGACGTCCCAGCAGTAGCTCCAGCGCGTGCCCTCGACCTCCTCGTCGGCCTGGCGGGCGAACGCGCGCAGTCTCTCGGTGGCGTCCGGCGCCTCGCGCAGCTCGCGGTAGAGCGGCAGCTCCTCCAGGTCGGACGGCGAGAGGTTGCCCAGGTGCTGGTAGACCAGGTAGCTCTCGAACGCGGCGACGACCCGCTTGCGCCACCACGGCTTGCGGCGCACGTCGCGCACCCAGGGCAGCGACGTGTTCCAGTCGTCGTGGACGTCGTGGTCGTCGAAGATCATCGCGCTGGGCACGGTGGAGAGCAGCCAGCGGATCACCGGCTCGCCCCAGGCCGAGCGGTAGAGCAGCGCGTAGTCGGCGTAGTCGGCCACCTCCTCGCCGGCGATCCGCGCCTTGACGTCCGGCGGGACCTCGTCGGCGTAGACCTGGTCGCCCAGCATCAGCAGCGCGTGCGGCCACTCCTCGGGCGGCGCGGCGCGCATCCGCAGCGCGAACGCGCGCAGGGCGTCGACCTCGCGGCCGCGCTCGTCCTCGTCCTTGCGCAGGCTGTACGGCGGCTCGTGCGGCGCGTCGACGCGGCAGGAGCCGAAGACGATCCGCACGCGCGCGTCGGGCGAGTGCGTGCGCAGGACGCTGGGCGGGTTGCCGGCGAGCGGCCAGACGCGCTCGCCGTCCAGCGCCACCTCGTACGGCGTGGCGGTGTCGGGCTCCAGTCCGGTGACGTGCACGAGCGCGTAGTGGTGGCCCTCGACGCTGAACGTGCGGTCCGCGCAGTCGTTGACCGTGACGGTGCACGGCGCGTCGGTCTCCACCCACACCGAGCACTCATCTTCACCGGCATAGCGGACCAGCGGCCCGAGCAGGAGCTGAGCCACTAGGCCGCAGCCGCGAGCTCGTAGCGCCGTCGGATGCCGTAGAGCGTCGTGCGCTCGGCCGCCGGGCGGCCGGCGGCGTGGGCGGCGCCGATCAGGTCGTCCGGGTCGAGCTTGACGCCGTGGTCGGCGCCGGCCATGCGGGAGATCGACTCCTCCATCAGCGTCCCGCCGAGGTCGTTGACGCCCCAGCGCAGGGCCTCCGTGGCCGCGTCGAGCCCCATCTTCACCCAGCTCGCCTGCAGGCTCGGGATCGTGCGGCCGAGCGCGAGCCGGAAGACCGCCGTGTGCTTGAGGTTCTCCTCGCGCGAGATCTCGGCGATGCCGTGCGTGCGGCCGAGCAGGGTCTGGAACGGGATGAACGACAGCGGCACGAACTCGGTGAAGCCGCCGGTCCGCTCCTGCA
>JAICUS010000786.1 GCA_025935735.1 Solirubrobacteraceae bacterium
CGCCACCGCCTGGCGGCGGCAGCTGGGCGCCGCGGTGATCGGCGTCACGGGCTCCGTGGGCAAGACCTCGACGAAGCAGCTGCTGGCCGCGTTGATCGCCCCGTCGCGGGCGGTCGCGGCCAATCCGGCCAACTACAACACCGAGATCGGGCTGCCGCTGGCCGTGCTCGCCGCGCCCGAGGGCACCGAGGTCCTCGTGCTGGAGATGGGGATGCGCGGGTTCGGGCAGATCGACGAGCTGGCGCGGATCGCCGAGCCGGACGTCGGCGTGATCACGACCATCGGCCCCGTCCATCTCGAGCTCGTCGGCGACCTGGAGGGCGTCGCACGGGCCAAGGGGGAGCTGCTGGCGCACGTGCGCGTGTCCGTCGTGCCGGCGGGCGAGCGCCTGCTCGACCCGTACCTACAAGGGGAGGTCGTGCGCTTCGGCGAAGAAGGCGACGTGGCGCTCGCGTCCTTCTCGCCCCCGCACGTGTCGATCCTGGCGCGCGGGTCGCGGATATCGCTGGAGGTGCCGTTCACGGCGCGCCACCAGCTGGCCAACCTGCTCGCCGCGGTCGCCGCGGCGCAGGCCGTCGGCGTCGAGCCCTCCGGCCGCGTGGACGTGTCCTTCGGCGCGCTGCGCGGCGAGCACGTCGTGCTGCCGTCGGGCGCGGTGGTGATCAACGACTGCTACAACGCCAACCCGCTGTCGATGCGCGCCGCCCTCGACGACCTCGCGACACACTCGCCCGAGGGGCGCCGGATCGCCGTGCTCGGCGACATGCTCGAGCTGGGCCCGGGCGAGGCGCAGGCGCACCGCGAGCTCGGCGACTACGCCGCCCACGCGGGCCTCGATGCGCTGATCGCGGTCGGCCCACTCTCCGCGGAGATGGCGTCGGCCTTCGAGGCGGCCTCCGCGAGCACCCCGACCGTCTTCCGCGCCGCCGACGCGGCCGAGGCGGCCGCCGTCGCCCGCGACCTCGTCGGCTCCGGCGACGTCGTGCTCGTCAAGGGCTCGCGCGGCATCGCGCTCGAGGCCGTGGCCGAGGCGCTCGTGCAGGTGGAGGCGCCGGCCCGTGGGTGAGGTGCTCATCGCCGGGACGGCCTCGCTGCTGATCTGCATCTTCCTCTCGCCGAAGTTCATCGAGTTCCTGCACGAGCGCGAGTTCGGCCAGAACATCCGCGAGGAGGGGCCGGAGGGCCACCACGCCAAGGCGGGCACGCCGACGATGGGCGGGATCATCATCTTCATCGCGATCGCGGTGCCGTTCCTGCTGCTCACCGACCTCGACTGGCGAGCGATCGGGGTCTTCGGCGCGGCGCTGGCCTGCGCGCTGCTCGGGTTCGCCGACGACTACACGAAGCTGATGCGCAAGCGCTCGCTCGGGCTGCGCGGGCGGACGAAGCTCGTCATCACCGTGCTGATCGCCATCGGGCTCTGGCAGGCCGCCACCCGCGGCGCCGACCTGCCCGACACGCTCAACCTGCGCATCGTCGACGCCACGATCAACCTCGGCTACCTCTATCCGGTCTTCATCTACCTGGTGCTGGCCGGCACGACGTCGGCGGTCAATCTCACCGACGGGCTCGACGGGCTGGCGGCCGGCTGCGCGGCGATCGTGCTGCTCAGCTACATCGCCATCACGTTCACCACGGGCCAGACGGGACTGGCGCTGGTGGCCGGCTGCGTGGTCGGCGCCTGCGTCGGCTTCCTGTGGTTCAACTCGTTCCCGGCCTCGATCTTCATGGGCGACACGGGCTCGCTCGGCCTCGGGGGCGCGATCGCCGGGATGGCCGTGATGACGAAGACCGAGGTGCTGCTGATCATCCTCGGCGGCATCTTCGTGATCGAGGCGCTGTCGGTCCTGATCCAGGTGTTCTCGTTCCAGACGTTCCGTAAGCGGGTCTTCCTGATGGCGCCGATCCACCACCACTTCGAGCTGCTGGCCTGGTCGGAGACCAAGATCATCCTGCGCTTCTGGATCGTCGCCGCGGTGATGAGCGCGATCGGCTTCACGCTGTATCAGCAGTCGATCTGACGCGAACTGCCACGACTTCGCAACTTCTGTGTGCCGATTCTGCGCAGACGGGGGCGAAACGGGCGGCCTCCGTCCTCGATGGGGCAGTGATCCACCCCGAGAGGAGAACCCCATGGACCTCGATCGCCTGCGTGAGGTCGTCGCCGCCATCCCGCCCGGCTCGTGGATGAGCTACGGCGACGTCGCGGCGGCCGCCGGCGGCACCGACCGCCACGCCCGCACGCTCAACCAGCGCTTCATCCGC
>JAICUS010000369.1 GCA_025935735.1 Solirubrobacteraceae bacterium
CCCGAGTTCTCCCTCGTGGCCGCGGACGGCCCGGCCGAGGCGGTGTGCTCGTTCCCGGTCGGCGGCACCGCGCGGCTCGACGGCGAGCGGATCACGCCGCCCTGGGCGGTCTAGCGTCAGCCAACGGTGCCCGGGTCGACGCCGGCGGGTGGTCCGCGACGGCCCCGGCGCGCCCGGCAGCCTGCGAGGGTGGTCGAATCGCTCTCACCGCCGGCCGGTTCGCTCATCGCCGGCCGCGATCGACCGTCCGACCGGCGCGCGTGTCGCCTACGTCGGGCTGAGGCCGACGAACCCGACACGCACCGCGAACGTCAGCCCACGACGGGCAGCGTCCGCTCGTCCTGCAGGCGGTCAAGGGCAGCCTGCATCTCGCGCGTGACCTCGGCGTAGACCTCGTCGTGGTCGGGGTCCGGTCCGAAGCGCGACTCGAGGTCGATCGGCGGCAGCACCTGGATGGTGATCTTGGCCGGCAGCGGGATGCGGGTCGGGAGGTCGAGCAGGGTCGCGCCGAACGGCGGCGCGAGCGCGACGGGGAGCACCTTGATCCGGGTCAGGTCCGCCCAGCCGGTGAACCGGGCCGCGCGCTCGCCGCGGGTGAGGAACAGCGCCGTCTCCTGGCCGCCGATGGCCACCACCGGCACGATCGGGACGCCGCGCTCGAGCGCCAGGCGGATGAACCCCTTGCGCCCGCCGAACTCGATCCGGTCGGAGTGCCAGGACGGCCGGAACGTCTCGTAGTCGCCGCCCGGGTAGACGAGCACCGGCGCGTCGCGGTCGAACGCCGCGCGCGCGTTGTCGTGCGACGCGGCCACCGTGCCCCAGCGGCTGATCCCCGTCCCCGGCCAGCGCGCCGCGATGTCGTGCGCGAGCTGGTGGAAGCGCCGCTCCGGCCCGAAGTGCTCGTAGAACGCGGCGGCGAAGATGAACGTGTCGGCGATCAGGATGCCGCCGGAGTGGTTGCCCACCAGCAGCGACGCCCCCTCCGCCGGGACGTTGTCCAGTCCGCGGACCTCGGCGCGGAAGTACAGCGCGAGCGCCGTGCGCCACAGCGGCAGCACCCGGCGGATGTACTCCGGGTCCCAGGCGTCCAGGTCGTTGCCGTCGAGCGTCCGGCGGGGATGGGTGAGGTCGTCGACGACCACCTGGCCCCAGGCGACGGTCCCGTCGACGGCGGCGCGCAGGGCGGATCGCAGCATGCCTACCGCCGTCCCCGGAAAGCCGGCGGATCACACTTGACAAGCGTCACGCACGGCGCGCAGCTCGGATTCGACCACGGCCATCTGGCGCGCGACCGCGTCCTCGTCCGTGCCGTCCGGGAACTGCAGCGTGAACAGGTACTCGCTGCCCGCGCCGTTGGCGATGACCCGCGAGAACGCGCCGCGCCGCGGATCGTCGGCCGCGAGGATGTCGACCGTGCCGCGCTCGCGGGACACGCGCACGTCGACCAGCCGGCCGCCGTCGATGCGCCAGTGGTCGCGGTCAGCCTCCACCGTGCGCGTGAACGCGGGGGCCCAGCGCGGGAGGGTGCGGGCGTCGCCCACGAAGTCGAGCACGGCGGACGGGGGCGCGGCGATCGAGATCGAGCGGGTCTCGCAACGATTCATAGGCATATACAGATGGTCTACTCAGCCGCCGCCTGATCGAGGCCGAGCGGCCGCTGCCGGCCGCGCTCGAGGCCGACGGCGGGCCGCAGGCGCCACGCGGCCGCGGTGGCCGACATCCGGGCGATGGAGGAGGGCCTGCTGGGCGAGCTGAGCGCCGGCGAGCGCGAGACGCTGCTGGCGGTGCTCCCGCGGCTCGCCCGTCAGGGCAGCTCCAGCCCGAACGGCAGCGGCTCGAACAGGTAGCGCCCGCCGCCGGCGCTCACCTGGACCGTCTCCTCGACCATCACCGAGCCGACGCCCTCGTAGCGCAGGCTCGGCTCGATGGCGATCGTGTCGCCCTCGGCCAGCGGGTCGGGGCGGCGGCCGAGCGACGGCGCCTCGTGGACCTCGAGCCCGACGCCGTGGCCGAGCGAGGGAGTGAAGCCGCGGTCCGGGCGCTCCAGGCCGTCGTTGGGCTTGCGCTGGGTCGGGTGGCCGCGGGACTCCAGCACGTCGGCCGCGCGGTGGTAGAGGTCGTCGACGCCCGGCCGGGCGGCGGAGAACGCGGCCTCGTAGGCGTCCATCACGTCGCGCCAGTGGCGCCGCGCGGCGTCGCTCGGGGTGCCCGGCACCCAGGTGCGCGACATGTCGATGTGCAGCCCGGACGCGCGGTGGCGGGGGAAGCAGTCGATCTGCACGGGATAGCCGGGGACGATCGGGCCGAAGCCGAGCGCGTGGCCGGCCGGCATCTCCGGTCCGGTGCGGATGAGGATCTCCTCGCTCTCGGCGCCCTCGGCCAGCAGGACCGTGACCATCCGCTCGCGGATGCGCTCGCAGGTCAGCCCGTCGAGCTCTGAGCGCAGCAGCCGCGCCGCCTCCAGCAGCGCCGCCTGGGCGGCCCGGCCCGCGGCGCGCATGCCCTCGAGCTCCCACTCGCGCTTGGCCCGCCGGCGGGCGGCGAACGCGTCCGGGTCCGCGAGCACGTCGACGCCCGCCTCGCGCAGCCCGTCGGCCACCCGCACCGGGAAGTCCCAGGGCACCCGCACGCGCGCGAGCCCGTCCACGGCCCGCCGGGTCAGCTCCGCGAACACGTCCGGCAGCGCGAGCCGGGTCCGCAGCTCGCCCATCCCCAGGTCGTTGAGCGAGCGCACGTCGGCCACACCGCCCGCGTCGCCGATCAGCGTGACGTCCAGCGGCGAGGTCCACACGGTCGCCTCGCCGTCGCGCTCCAGCCAGATCACCGGGTCGGGCGGCCCGACGGCCAGCTCGTGCCGGACCTCCGGCGAGCGCTCGCCGCCCACCAGCAGCAACGCCTCTGTCATTCCGCTTCCTGTCTGCACGGCGTATGAGGCTACGAACGCAGGTGGTCGCGCAGCTTCAGGTAGGCGAGCACGCCGAAGATCAGCAGCGCCGGCAGCGCGAACGGGATGCCCAGGATCAGCTGGTGATGGGCGAAGAGGGTCATGTGCCCGCCGGCAGCGGCTCGGCCGAGCGCCGGGTGGTGAAGCGGCGGTCGCGCGGGGACGGCGGCGGCGTGGCCGACACGCGGTGCACGCCCCAGGCCAGCAGCACCAGGAAGCCGAGCGCGGCCACCAGCACGACGCCGTAGGCGGCGCCCCACAGCCAGCCGGCCGCGGTCTTCTGCTCGCGCTGGAGCAACTTGTGCTCGTTCCCGAACTGGCGCGTGAAGCGGTCCGGGGCGGGGATCTTGCCCACGGGGATGGCGGCGTCGGCCGGCAGGTAGACCGGCACCGCGGTGAGCGCGACGCCCTTGTGCAGGCGGATCATCGTCTTCCACGAGCCGGAGACGGGCAGCGGCCGCGTCGTGCGATAGACGCCGGGGGCGACCGCGCGCAGGCGGTCGACGTCGAGCCCGCCGCCCTGCCACGAGGTGGCGGTGAGCCACAAGGCGTTCGCGGCCCCGTCGCGCGGCGACAGCGCCACGCGAGCGTCCGCGGTGCCGCCGTGGCGGGTCAGCGTCACGCTCGCCGACACCGGCAGCTGCCGGGTGGAGTAGAGCCCGTAGCCGGTCAGCAGGAACACGACCACCGCGCCGGCCACCGCCGCGCCGCGCAGCCGCGGGCGCTGGGGCAGCGCGTCGGCCGCCAGCCGTGCGCCCAGCCAGGCGCCGATCGCGCCGCCGGCCAGCGCCATCGCCAGCCCGAGCAGGGCGCCCACGGGGAAAAGGGCGGCCGGCCAGGGCAGCGGCATCCACAGATGTGACCAGCCCCACTCGGCGGCCAGCCCGACGGTCCCGATCAGCGCGCCGCAGATGAGCCCGAAGCGCAGCGGCGCGCGCATCGGCACCAGCTCGACCAGCGCCGCCTCGGCGAGGTAGAGCGGGAAGTGGGGGAGGGGGTTGCCGATGACCGGCCCGACGATCAGCGCGATCGCTCCGCGCATGACGATGAAGAACAGTGCGGCGCCGATGGCCGACCCGCGCCCCAGCCACACCCGCGCGGCCACGAGCGACATGCTCGCCGCGAGCATGATCAGCATCGGGTGGAAGACCATCCGGAACTGCGGCACGCCGAAGTCGAACTCGCCCTGGAACGTGGAGAGCCCGAGCAGGAACGCGCCCGGCAGCGAGATGCGGCGCATGAAGGCCACCCAGCCGAGCTCGGTCGCGCGCCCGCCGGCGACGTTCGCCCGCTGCGCCTCCACCAGCAGCACCGCCAGGCCGATCAGCGTCATCGCCGCGCCGCCGAACAGCATCAGGTGCGTCGGGCCCCACAGGGTGACGTCCTGGCCGAACAGCCGGTGCCACATATCGTCGAGCGGGAACCCGAGCAGCGAGAACGCCCCGCAGGCCGCGATCAGCACGCCGCCCAGCGGCGCGTACCAGTCATCGGTGATCTTCACGGCCGTGGGCGAGGGCTTCTCCAACGGCAGGCACATCGACACGAACCCGGACGCGAAGACGCCGAACAGCCCGCCGAGGATGAAGTAGTGCGCCGGGTTGGCCAGCGGCCCCGGGTCGCGGCCCTGCGCGATGTGGATCGAGATGTCCCAGAGCATCCCGAACAGCGCGGTGACCAGCGAGACGACGATCATCCCGGCCGGCACCGCCGCCCAGTCGGGCAGCCCGGACACCCGCCGGCTGTACGCGCCCAGGCGGCCGAGCCACGGCACCTTCCCGCTGCGGTGGCCGAGGCCGAAGTAGAGCAGCGCCACGGTGACCACCAGAGCCGCGCCGGTGGCGATCGCGACCTGGTCGAGCGCGGCGCCGGCGGCGGGCTTGCCGGAGGCGAGCATGCGGCGAAGGTACCCGTGCGCCGCGACGATGACACTGATCTATGTCACACAGGCAGACGTCGTGTCACGCGGGGCCCTCGCCGAACGGCTCGAGGCCCGGGTCGTCCGAGACCGCGCCGACGGCCACCCGCAGCCAGGAGTCCACGCGCGGCTGCACGCGCTCGAGCGAGTCGAGCTCGCGGGCCAGCCGGATCGCCTCGTCGGCCGCCGCCTCCGCCTCGGCGGGCCCGGCCACCGCGGCGTCGTCGACCGCCCGCAGCGCCCGCTCGAGCTCGACGCGCAGCGCGCTGATCCGCGCGTCGCAGCGCCGCGCCGTGGCCGCGTAGCCGAGCACCCGCCGGCGGTGGCGCTCGTCCACCGAGGCGGGCACGCCGGCCAGCAGCCGGTCGATCTGTGACGGGTTCACGCCGAGCGCCTCGCCTTCCGGTAGTCGCGGTGCAGCATCGCGATGAAGTCGATGCTGATCTCCTTGGGGCAGGCCGCCTCGCACTCGCGGTGGTTGGTGCAGGAGCCGAACCAGGACTCCATCTCCTCGACCATGGCGAGCGTGCGCCGGTGGCGCTCCGGCTGGCCCTGGGGCAGCAGGTTCAGGTGGGCGACCTTGGCCGCGGTGAACAGCTGGCCGGCGCCGTTCGGGCAGGCCGCCACGCAGGCGCCGCAGCCGATGCAGGCGGCGGCGTCCATCGCCCGGTCGGAGTCGTCCTTGGGCACCGGGATGAGGTTCGCGTCCGGCGCCGAGCCGGTCGGCGCGGTGATGAAGCCGCCGGCCTGGATGATCCGGTCGAAGGCCGAGCGGTCGACCACCAGGTCCTTGACCAGCGGGAAGCCGCGCGAGCGGAACGGCTCGACCACCACCGTCTCGCCGTCGCGGAAGCGGCGCAGGTGCAGCTGGCAGGTGGCCGTGCCGCGCTGCGGGCCGTGCGGCTGGCCGTCGATCATCAGCCCGCAGGAGCCGCAGATGCCCTCGCGGCAGTCGGAGTCGAACGCCACCGGCTCGTCCCCGCCGGCGATCAGCTGCTCATTCAGGACGTCGAGCAGCTCGAGGAACGACATCTCCTCGGTCAGCCCGTCGACCTCGTAGGTGGCGAAGTCGCCGGGCGCCTCGGGGCCGGCCTGGCGCCAGATCCGCAGTGTCAGCCTCACGCGTAGCTCCGCTGGGTCGGCCGGACCTCCTGGAAGCGCAGCGCCTCCTTGTGCAGCACGGGCTCGCCGCCGGTGTGCTCCCAGGCGGAGACGTAAGTGAACGCCTCGTCGTCGCGCAGCGCCTCGCCGTCCGGCGTCTGGTGCTCCTCGCGGAAGTGGCAGCCGCAGGACTCCTGGCGCTGCAGGGCGTCGCGGCACATCAGCTGGGCGAGCTCGAAGAAGTCGTCCACCCGGCCCGCCTTCTCCAGCGACTGGTTGAGCGACTCGTCGTCGCCCAGCACGCGCACGCCGCCGCGGAACTCGCCGTGCAGCGCG
>JAICUS010000615.1 GCA_025935735.1 Solirubrobacteraceae bacterium
ATGTCGTCCGCCCAGCCGAGCACGGTCTCGAAGGACTTGAGGATCTCGTCGAACGCCGGGTCCTCGTGCGGGTCGACGAGCGGGACGTCGTCGAGCGTGACCTCGCCGTTGGTGCCGTTGATGGCGATGAAGTCGCCGGCGTGGATCTCGTGGTCGCCCACCCGGATGACCCGCTTGTCCAGGTCGATCTTGAGCTCGGAGGCGGCGGTCACGCACGGTACGCCCATGCCGCGGGCCACGAGCGCGGCGTGCGAGGCCTTGCCGCCGAGGCTGGTGAGGATCCCCTTGGCGGCGTGGAAGCCGGCGACGTCGTTGGCGTTGGTGTCGGGCCGGACGAGGACGACGTCGCGCCCCTCCTCGGCCGCCTCGACCGCCTCCGGGGCGGTGAAGACGACCTCGCCCTTGGCCCCGCCCGGAGCCGCGGCCACGCCGGTGGCGATCACCTCGTAGTCGGCCTTGGGGTCGAACGTGTCGACGAGCAGCGCCGTGAGCATGTCGGCGTCGACGGTGGCGATCGCCTGCTCGCGCGTGAGCAGCTCCTCGTCCACGGCGTCGCGCGCGAAGCGCACCGCGGCCTGCGCCGGGCGCTTGGCGTTGCGCGTCTGGAGCATGTACAGCTGCCCCTCCTCCACCGTGAACTCGGTGTCCTGCATGTCGCCGTAGTGCTTCTCCAGCGTCCTGAGGATCTCCATCAGCTGCTCGTGCGCCTCTGGCAGCCAGTCCTTCATCTCGGCGATGTCGCGCGGCGTGCGCGCGCCGGACACCACGTCCTCGCCCTGGGCGTTGGGCAGGAAGTCGCCGCTCGGCTCGGGCGCCCCGGTCACCTCGTCGCGGCTGAACGCCACCCCGGAGCCGGACGTGTCGCCCTTGTTGCCGAACACCATCTGCTGGACGTTGACCGCCGTGCCCCAGTCGTCGGGGATGCGGTTGATGCGGCGGTACTGCGTCGCCCGCTCACCTGTCCAGGAGTCGAACACCGCGCGGATGGCCAGCCGCAGCTGCTGGAGCGGGTCCTGCGGGAAGTCGTCGTCGGTGTGCTCGCGGTAGATCGCCTTGAAGCGGTCGACCAGATCCTTGAGCGCGTCGACGTCGAGGTCGGTGTCCTCCTCGACGCCGCGGTCCTGCTTGACCTCGGCGATCGCCTGCTCGAACGCCTCCCCATCGATCCCCCGGGAGACGTTGCCGAACATCTGCACGAAGCGCCGGTAGGAGTCCCAGGCGAAGCGCTCGTTCTCGGTCGCCTTGGCCAGGCCCTCGACCGACGTGTCGTTGATGCCGAGGTTCAGGACGGTGTCGAGCATCCCGGGCATCGACTCGCGCGCGCCGGACCGCACCGACACCAGCAGCGGGTCCTCGTCGTCGCCGAGCCGCTTGCCGGCGTGCTCCTGCAGGCGCTCCAGCGCGTCGGCCACCTGGTCGGCCATGCCGTCGGGCTCCTCGCGGTCCGCGCGCATGTACTCGACGCAGGCGGCGGTGGTGATGGTGAACCCGGCCGGCACCTTGTCGGCGCCGAGCACGCGGGTCATCTCGGCGACGTTCGCGCCCTTGCCGCCGAGCAGCTCCCGCATGTCCATGGAGCCCTCGGCGAAGTCGTAGACCCACTTCTCGGCCATGGCTCAGAACGTCCGCCGCTTCTCCACGGACACCATGAACCCGTGCCGGGAACGCAGGCTCCGGCACGTGATGCCGGTCCGCCGGGACGTGCAGCGCAGCTTGCCGAAGCTGGCGCTCCGGCCGTACGCGAGCACCTTCGCCTGGGGGTCCATCACGGTGTCGCTGATCCTGATCCGGTGGGTCCGGCCGCGCTCGCGGAGCGTGAACGCGACGTCGTTGCTGCCCCGCCACTCGCAGCGGACCGTGCGCGGCGTCTGCGGGTCGGAGTAGAACGCGCAGCCCAGCTTGCCGGTGGGCGAGCGGAACGCGCGGTACGCCGCCTGCGCGCTCGCGGGGACGGCGGCGAGCGCGGCCGCGGCCAGGCAGGCGGCGAGCCGGAAGGTGGACCGTCGGACCATCACGGGCGGAGCCTATATCGCCGGGCACGCCGAGCCGCGCGGTTGGGCGGTTGGGCCCGGGCGGCCCCCGTGCGGCTACCGCGCCGCCACCGGGCGCAGGCGCAGGTGGGCGTGGTGCTCGAGCGTGTCGAGGATCGCGCGCTCCGCCTGGGCGAGCGCGCGCGGCGAGGCGTCGGGCGCATCGACCAGCGGGCGGCCGAGCGCGGCGACCATGAACGCGTGGCTCTCCTCGTCGAGCGGGAACGCGCTGGCCTCGCAGGCGGCGCACACCACGCCCCCGGCCGCGCCGGAGAAACCGACGAGGTGCTCGCGCTCCCCGCAGGCCGCGCAGCCGGCGAGGTGCGGCGCGAAGCCGGCGGCCAGCAGGAGCTTCAGCCGGAACGCCAGCGCGTTGGCCCGGCCGGCGCGGCCGGGCTCGCGATCGAGCAGCGCGAGCTCGTTGCCGAGCAGGTGGTAGACGCCGGGGTTCGGGTCGCCGTCGTCGAAGATCCGCGCGACCGCCTCGCAGGCCCGCGCGGCGCCGTCGAGCGCCGCCGCGTCCTCGCGCAGCCGCGGATAGCCGGCCAGCGTCTCGGCCGAGGTCACGGTCAGCAGGTCGCCGCGTCCCTCGTAGAGCACCAGGTCGAGGCGGAAGAACGGCTCCAGCCGCCCGCCGAAGCGCGACCGCGCGCGCCGGACGCCCTTCGCGATGGCCCCGACGCGTCCCCGCGTCGGGGTATATATGTGGAGGATTCGGTCCGCTTCCCCGTAGCGGATCGTCCGCAGGACGATGCCTTCGGTCTTCAGCGCTCCGGCCATCGCACTATACTTTCTGAAGTCATGAGCCAAGTCACCGTCTACACGACCGAGCCCTGCGGCTACTGCCGCGTCGCCAAGGCCCTCCTGAACAAGCGAGGGATCGCCTTCGAGGAGATCAACCTCGCCAAGGATCCCGAGGGTCGCGCGGAGCTCGTGCGTCGCACGGGGATGATGACGTTCCCCCAGGTCGTGATCGACGGCGAGAGCATCGGCGGCTACCAGGAGCTCGTCCAGCTCGACGGCGCGGGCGGCCTCGCGGAGCTGGCCGCGGCCGCGTAGCCGCGCCCGGCGCCCACGCTATCCCGCGACCGCCCCGACCGGCCGCGGCGCCCGCGGGCGCGGCTGGCAGCGCTCGCACACGTATGTCCCGCGCCCGCCCACGCGCAGCTTGCGCACCGGGCGGCCGCAGTTGGGGCACGGCTGCCCCTCGCGCAGGTGCACGAGGAACTGGTCCTGGAAGCTCCCGCTGACGCCGTAGGGGTCGCGGAAGTCGTCGATCGTGGCGCCCTTGGCGTCCAGGCCGGCCAGCAGCGACTCCACGACGGCGTCCCGGATCGCGGCG
>JAICUS010000421.1 GCA_025935735.1 Solirubrobacteraceae bacterium
CACGCGCACCTCGGTGTTCGGGATCGCCTTGCCGCCGGCGCCGGGCTTGCGCAGCAGGTCCCGCGGCTGCAGGTAGACGCCGCCGGGGCCGGCCTCGGTGAGCCCGCACAGGTTGTAGAGCTCAACGCCCGGCAGCGCGGCCACCAGGCGCTCGATCACCGCCGGCGCCATCGGGGCGGCGCCGAACATGCCGATCCGCCACGCGCTCAGGTCGCGCTCGGCCAGCGCCGGCTCGCGCAGCAGCAGCTGGTACATCGTCGGCACGCCGAAGAAGGTGGCGATCCGCTCGCGCTCGAGCAGCTCGAGCGTCTGCGCCGGCTCGAAGACGCCCGGGACGACGTGCGTGCAGCCCAGCGTCGTGCCCGTGGTGAGGAACAGGTTGAGCTCGGCCGAGTGGTAGAAGGGCGCGACGTGGAGCATCCGGTCGCCCTCGCGCAGGCCGACCGCGGGGCTCAGTCCGGCGCCGACCCAGATCACCCGGTGGTGGTCGAGCAGCACGCCCTTCGGCCGCCCGGTCGTGCCCGACGTGTAGAGGATCTCCGCGTCGTCGGACTCGTCGACCTCGGCGGCGACGCCGTCGCCCTCGGCGGCCAGCAGCTCGGTCGTCTCCACCCGCGCGGCCTCGCCCGGCGCGACGGCGTCGGCGGTCTCGCGCAGCGCGGGCGAGAACGCGAACACGCGCGCGCCGCAATCGCCCAGGATGAACTCGACCTCCGGCGGCGCCGAGCGCGGGTTGATCGGCACGAAGATCGCGCCGAGGCGCAGCGCGGCGTACAGGGTCACGATGAAGCCGGGATCGTTGCCGGCCAGCAGCGCCAGCCGGTCGCCCTTGCGCAGCCCGCGCCCGGCCAGCTCGCGCGCGGCCGCGCCCACCCGCGCGTCGAGCTCCGCGTAGGACCAGCGCTCGTGCGGCGTGACCACCGCCTCGCGCTCGGGGTGGCGCCGCGCGCTGCGGGCGAGGGCCTCCCCCAGCGTCGGCATCTCAGCGGTGCTTCTTCTTCTTCTTGAGCATCTGCGAGGCGTCGACGCGGACGCCCTTGATCTTGTTGTCCCCGTTGTCGTCCCAGACGACGAGGCCGCGGCCGTTCGGGCCCAGGCCGACGCGGACGTTCGCCGGCAGGCTGACCCCGGTGGCCAGCACCTTCGCGCGGGTCCAGTGCGCGCCGGTCTTGGACGCGGAGGCCATGATCCGGTCGCGCACGTCGTCGTACCACGCGACCACCATCCGGCCCTTGGTCGACTGGTCGAGCCCGAGCCCGTTGATCGGCGACACGCCGGGGATGCGGTGCCGGGGGCCGAAGCGGTGCGTCGCGGCGTTGAAGCGGCGGGCGTAGATCTTGTAGTCGGCGCTCGAGGTGATCACCGCGTAGACCAGCCACAGGCCGCGCGGGCCGCTCGCCAGGTCGAAGCCGTACGGCCGCGCGATCTTGTACGGACCGAGCCACGTCGCCGGGTCGTGGATGTCGCCCAGCCCGCTCCACGACGAGACGGCCATGCCGGTCTCGCCCTGCGACACCAGCACCGGGATGCCGCCGGCGAACCCCGTGACCGACTCGACGCCGTAGCCGTGGTTGAGGTCGGCGGTCGCCGTGTCGGCCGCCGAGCCCAGCAGCGAGCGCTCGTAGAACTCGATGTAGTCGACGTCGCGAAAGCTGAGCGCGAGCTGGCCGTTCGGGCCGATCGAGCCGCCGAACCAGCGGCCCGTGCCGACCGGGGCCGGCGCAGTCCAGGTGACCCCGTTGTCGGCCGAGCGGATGACGTCGATGGTGTCGCGCGAGCTGACGATCGCCAGCTGGCCGGGCGGCACGCTGGTGGCGATCAGCGGCGGCTGCGCCGCCGGGTTCTGCCCGTCGATCAGCAGCGGCTGCGGCGTGCAGCCATTCGCGTGCGCGGGCCAGGCGCAGTACATCAGCGGCTCGCCCTGCTCGGAGGGGTAGTTGGTGGCGTTGAACGCGATGTGCGCCGTGCCGGCGGCGTCGACGGCGATGCCGACGGCCTCGCCGCTGGTCGAGATGAGAACGGGCGGCCTGGCCTGCGCCGCGGCGGCGGGCAGCAGGACCAGGGCCGCGACCAGGGCGGCGAGACGTCGGACTGTCATGCGCGGCAGTCTAAGCGCGCCCTCACCGGACGACAAAGGTCAACGTGCTGACCCTTCCGCGCTCGCCGTGGGCGCCGAGCGGGGTGACGCTCACGCGGTGGCGGCCGTGGGAGAGGCGGCCGAGCGCCACCGCGGCGCGGCCGTGGTGGAGCCGGACCGTCCGCGTCCGGCCGTGCCTTACGGCGACGCGGGCCCTCACCGCGTCGCGAGCGGCGATCCGCAGCGTGTGCCGCTTGACGCGCAGCGAGGTGACGGCGGGCTCGTGCCGGGCGGCGGGCGCGGGGGTGGCGGCCGTCCCGCCGCTGCCGCTGCCGCGCGCCGGGGCCGGCGCGGACCCGCGGACCACCTGCTCGCAGTCGCCGGCGACGACGTCGGCCGCGTCGGCGTAGACGGTGTCCTGGCCGTAGCCGCAGCTGATGCTGTCCGGCTCGCCGTCCTGGGCGTAGATCGTGTCGTTGCCGAACGGGAGGTCGCACCACACCGGCCCGCAGCCGCCGCTGCGCAGGTCGCCGGAGATGCGGTCGCGGCCCGGGCCGCCGGTGATCGTGTCGTCGCCGTAGCCGGCGTCGATGTCGTCGTCGCCGGCGCCGCCGTCGATCGTGTCGGCGCCGTTGGAGCCGCGCAGGATGTCGTTGCCGCCGAGGCCGTCCACGGTGCTCGGCCGGTCGTCCTGGAAGACCTCGAGGTCCTCGGGCGCGTCGGTGCCCACGAGCGTGCTCGCGGTGTGGGCGACGATGCGCTCGACGTTGCGGATGTCGTCGGCCTCGCCGGGGCGGCCGTCGTCGGCGCCGCCGGCCAGGGTGACGGCCACCGGACGCTCGCTCGAGCTGTCGTCGGCCTCCCAGTCGTCCTCCATGCGGTCGGTGCCCGAGCCACCGTCGATGACGTCGGGCGCGGCGTCGCGGTTGCCGTCGCCGGAGAGCAGGTCGTCGCCCGCGCCGCCGTTCAGGCTGTCGGCGCCGCCGCGGCCCTCCAGCGTGTCGTTGCCGTCGCCGCCCAGCAGCGTCTCGTCGCCGTCGCCGCCCTGCAGCGTGTCGTTGCCGGCCCCGCCGTCCAGGGTCGCGGCCTGCACGTTGCCCTGGAGCTTGTCGTTGCCGGCGCCGCCGGCCATGGACACCCGCAGGTCGGCCGGCAGCCCCATCGAGATGTCGCCCCAGTCGTCGCCGTCGCCCAGGTCGACGCGGATGCCGGCCGCCGGGTCGACCGAGCACACCTGCGCGTTGCCCAGGGACTCGCACGGGCCGGAGACGGAGGCGCCCGTGCCGCCCTCGTAGACGACGACCTTGCCGGCGTCGGCGTCGTCCTCCTGAAGGTCCAGGACGTTCTTCTCCCCGGACGCGGCGGTCACGACCAGCGCCCCGTCGGCGGCGTAGGTCACGGTGGTGGCATGCGCGGCCGCGGCGGTCAGGGCCAGCACGCCGAGCGCGATCACGAACGTTTTCATGCCAGGCAGGCTCGCCGGGCGCGTTTGTCACCGGATTGTCAGGAGATTGCCGGTACGGTCGACGCATGGAGCCCGAAGCGCGTCCGATCGGCCGACGCGCGTTCCTCGGCCTGCTGCTCGGGGGGGTCTCCGCGTTCGCCTGGGCGGGTCCCGCGAGCCGCATCCTCTCCCCCGTCACGTCGTCGTTCTCGCAGCTGGGCGCCAACCTGCTGCCGCTCGGCGGCTGGCGGATCTACACCATCACCGGCGTCATGCCGGACATCGACCCGGCGGACTGGCGGCTGCGGATCGACGGGCTGGTGGAGCGCCCGGCGGAGCTCTCGCTGGCCGACCTGCGGGGGCTGCCGCGGGCCGAGCAGGTGTCGACGTTCCACTGCGTCACCGGCTGGACGGTCGACGACGTCCACTGGGCGGGCGTGCGCTTCCGGGACCTGCTGGCGCACGTGAAGCCGCTGCCGGCGGCGCACTCGATCCGGTTCGTGTCCGCCGAGGTGCCCTACGTGGACTCGCTGACCGTCGACCAGGCGCTGCTGCCGGACTCGATGCTGGCCTACGAGATGCAGGGGCAGCCGCTCAGCCGCCCGCACGGCGCGCCCGCGCGCGTGGTCATCCCGCGCATGTACGGCTACAAGGGCGTCAAGTGGCTGCAGCGGATGGAGCTCGTGGCCGACCGGGCGCCCGGCGGCTACTGGGAGTCGCTGGGCTATGACCGCAACGCGTGGGTGGGGCACTCCAATGGCCGTCGCTAGCGTCGCCCGCTTCGGCCGGACCGAGCGGGCCCTGCACTGGGTCCACGCTTGCGCGTTCTTCGTCCTGCTGGCCAGCGGCCTGTGCCTCTACCTGCCGGCGCTGTCGGAGGCGGTCGGGCGGCGGGGGCTGTTCAAGACCATCCACCTCTACACCGCGGTGGGCTGGCTGGTCGCGCTGGCGCTGATCGTGCTGGCCGGCGACCGCCGGGCCCTACGGGCGACGTGGCGCGAGGTCGAGCTCTTCGACGCCGCCGACCGGTCGTGGTTCCGCGACCGCGGAGCGCCGGCGGGCCGCTTCAACGCCGGCCAGAAGCTCTACGCGGCCGCCACCTCGGCGTTCGCGATCCTGTTCACGATCACCGGCGCGCTGCTGTGGTACGGCGAGCGCGACACGCGGTTCCGCTTCGACTCGACCCTGCTCATCCACGACTGGCTGATGTACGTCTCGTTCGTGCTCGTGCTCGGGCACGTCTACATGGTCGTCCGCCATCATCCGGGGCGGGATGCACGAGCACACCATCGTCCAGGAGTTCACGCGCCAGGCGGAGTCGTTCAACACGGCCGCGGTGGCGAACGCGCAGGAGACGCTGGCCGGGCTGGTGCGGTTCGCCGCGCCGGGCCCTGACGAGCGCTGGCTGGAGGCCGCCTGCGGGCCGGGCCTGATCGCCCGCGAGCTCGCGCCCGCGGCCGGCGCGGTCGTGGGCGTCGACGCCACCCCGGCCATGATCGAGCTGGCCCGGCGCGAGGCGGCGGGCCTGGCGAACGTCGAGTTCGCGCTGGGCGACGCGGGGGCGCTCGACTTCCGCGACGCGTCGTTCGACGGCGCGGTCACGCGCTTCTCGCTGCACCACATCCCGGTACCGTCGCGGGTGGTCGCCGAGCTGGCCCGCGTGGTCCGGCCGGGCGGCAAGGTCGTGATCGCCGACCACATGGTCGACGACGACGCCGGCGCCGCCGCCTGGGAGACCGAGGTGGAGCGCCTGCGCGACCCGTCGCACTGGGCGGCGCTGCCGCTGCACCGCCTGCGCACGCTGGGCGAGCGGGCGGGGCTGACGCTCGAAGAGGAGCGGATCGTGCCGCTGGCGCTGGACTTCGGCGACTGGCTTCGTCGCGGCGGGGGCCCGCCGGGGTTGGTCGAGGCGGCGCTGGGCGAGCGCCCGGGCGGCGCGGA
>JAICUS010000642.1 GCA_025935735.1 Solirubrobacteraceae bacterium
GGAGGACCCCCGTGAGCATCGTCACCCCGTGCCTGTGGTTCGACGACCAGGGCGAGCAGGCCGCCGAGCTCTACACGTCCGTCGTGAAGAACTCGCGCATCGTGGACGTGATGCACGACCCGCGCGACCCGAGCAAGGTGCTGCTCGTGACCTTCGAGCTCGACGGGAGCAGGTTCACGGCGCTCAACGGCGGCCCGGAGTACACGCACTCGCCGGCGATCTCGCTGGAGATCGAGTGCGCCGACCAGGAGGAGGTCGACCGCTGCTGGAGCGTCCTGGGCGAGGGCGGCGAGCCGGGCCCGTGCGGCTGGCTGACCGACCGCTACGGCGTGTCCTGGCAGATCGTCCCGCGGCGGCTGAAGGAGCTGCTGTCCGACGAGGCGGTCTCCCAGCCCGTCATGGCGGCGATGCTCAAGATGGGCAAGATCGACATCGCCGCGCTGGAAGACGCGGCCGCCGCGCCCGCCGCGAGCTAGAGCGCACCTGCATCCGGACGGCCACCAGCGTGCCGTCCGGATGCGGAGATCATCGCTAGGCGACGGCCTCGGCGCCGGTGGGGTCCGGGCGGACGATGACCGTGTCGGCGACGAGCGTGATCTCGTCGGCGGGCATGCCGGTGCGCTCGGCCTGCTCGCGCACCTTCTCGGCGCTCGAGCCCTGGTAGATGCACAAGGTCCCGAGCTTGCCCGACTCCTCCTGGATCACGTAGGTGCGGATCCAGCGGACGTCGTCGGACATCTCCTCGCCGACCTCGGCGGAGCGGGCGGCGGTCTTCTGCAGCTCCTCGGGCGTACCCCAGAAGTCGCGGCGGCGGATGGCATAGAGGTTCATGCGCGTACTCTCTTCGCTGGCTCTCACAAACGCAATCGGGAGAGCTCCCTGACATTTACGCGCCGGAAACGGCCCGTTCCTCGAACAGCTCCGTGATGACCACCGGGTCGATCGGGTCGATCAGCGCGGCGGCGATCGAGCGCTCGTCGGGCCAGCCGGCCGCCAGCATCCGCGCGCCCGCGCCGGCGGCGTCGTAGGCGGTGGCGCGCAGCTCGGGCTCGCCGTCCTCGATCCACGCCCAGCGCGCCGTGCCGTCGCCCTCGTAGGGCAGCCCGACGCTGCCGGCGTTGACGAAGCGCACGCCGGCCGCGACGCGGTCGTCCTGCTGGTGGGTGTGGCCGGCCACGGCGAGCCCGGTGAGCCCGGACAGCGCCGCGGCCCAGCGCTCGGAGCTGGAGATGCGGGTGAGGATCTCGGCGTCGCTGGACGGGGTGGCGTGGAAGAACGTCACGCCGTCCAGCGCGACGGTCAGCGGCAGCTCGCCCAGCGCCCGCGCGCGCTCGTCACCCAGCTCCGCCGCGCTGATCTGCGTGTAGCGGGCGACCATGTCGTCCGCGGCCGGCTCGGGAGCGCCGACGGCCTCGGCGGTCTCCCGCTCGCCGTTGCCGCGCAGCCAGTGCACCGGCACCGCGACCGCCGCGAGCCGGTCCAGCGTCCGCCGCGCGAACGCGCCCGGCACGGCGTCCCCGCCCACCACCACGGCGTCGGGCCGCGCGGCGCGCGGGTCGGCGAGCACGGCGTCGAGCGCCTCCACGTTGCCGTGGATGTCGTAGAGCGCGAGGATCTTCATGCCCGGCAGCGTACCGCAACCGTCGGGTTGCGCATGGCCCACCTGGAGCAGATCGCCCTCATCGTCGACGACTACGACCGCGCCATCGCGTTCTTCGTGGACGCCCTGGGCTTCGAGCTCGCCGAGGACTCCCCGGCGCTGACCAACGACGGCCGCCCGAAGCGCTGGGTGGTCGTCCGCCCGCCCGGCGGGGAGACGGGCATCCTGCTCGCGCGGGCCGACGGCGAGGCGCAGGCGGCCGCGGTGGGCGGCCAGTTCGCCGGCCGGGTCGGCCTCTTCCTGCGAGTCGACGACTTCGCGGCCGCGCACGCGCGGATGACCGCGGCCGGCGTCGAGTTCCTCACCGAGCCACGCGACGAGCCGTACGGCCGGGTCGCCGTCTTCCGCGACGTCGCCGGCAACAAGTGGGATCTTCTCGGCCCGGCTGCCTAGGCTTCCCGCCATGGCCAGCTCGCATCTCGACGTGCCCACCGCCGACGGCGTCGCGGACGCCTACCTCAGCCGCCCGGACGACGGCGCCCGCCATCCCGGCGTCCTGTTGATGATGGACGCCTTCGGGCTGCGCCCGCGCATCGAGGACATGGCCGACCGGATCGCCGCCCGCGGCTACGCCGTCCTGGCGCCGAACCTCTTCTACCGCGCCGGGCGGGCGCCGGTGCTGCCGATGCCGGACATGACCCAGGAAGGCGCGCGGGCGGAGTTCTTCCGCAGCGTCGGGCCGCTGATGCGCGCGCTCACGCCGGAGCGCATCGTCTCCGACGGCAAGGCCTACCTGGAGCAGCTGGCCGAGCTGGCCGACGGGCCGGTCGGCATCACCGGCTACTGCTTCGGCGCGCGGATGGGGTTCCGGATCGCCGCCGCGCACCCCCACCGCGTGGCCGCGCTCGGCGGGTTCCACGGCGGCGGGCTGGCCACCGACGACGAGGACAGCCCGCACCGCTCGGCGGGGGCGCTGCAGGCCGAGCTCTACTTCGGCCACGCCGACCACGACGGCAGCAACACGCCCGAGCAGATCGCCGCGCTCGTCGCCGCGCTGGAGCAGGCGGGCGTCCCCCACCGCTCCGAGGTCTACGCCGGCGCCGCCCACGGCTACACGATGTCCGACACGCCGGTCTACGACGCGGAGGCCACCGAACGCCACTTCGCCGCGCTGTTCGACCTGCTCGACCGCCGGCTCGCCCACTGACGGACTGGGGCAATCCCCCGTCCCGGCCGCCGGGAGACCGCAGTGTCGCGGCGCCCGCGCGCCCCTAGCTTGCGGGCATGCTCCCCGCGCCCCGGCTCCTCCTCCTCTTCCCTGCCGCGCTCGCGACCGCCGCGCTCGCCGGCTGCAGCGTCCACGACGACGGCCCGCGCCGCTCGCAGACCCGCGACGTGGCCGCGTTCACCCGGATCGACACCCGCGCCTCGGCCGACCTGAACGTCCACGTCGGCGAGCCGCAGCGCGTCCAGGTCCGCGCCGGCCGCAAGGTCATCGGCGACGTCCACACCGAGGTGCACGACGGCGCCCTGGAGGTCACGTTCGACCACCACGGGCTCTGGCCCAGCGACGTGGTCGTCGACGTGTCGGTGCCGCGGCTGACCGAGATCGACACGTCCGGGTCCGGCGA
>JAICUS010000241.1 GCA_025935735.1 Solirubrobacteraceae bacterium
AGGACCTGCTGCATCACGAGGAGGAGATCGCCGCGCAGATCACGTTCAACTACGCGGTGCTCGACGAGGCGGAGACGGAGCTGCTCGGCTGCGTCTACATCGACCCGCCGGACGAGCGGCGCCCGCCCGGGACCGACGCCGTGTCCTCGTGGTGGGTGGTCGACAGCCATGCCGGCGGCCCGCTGGAGCAGGCGCTGGACGAGGCCGTGCCGCGCTGGCTAGAGGACGTCTGGGGCTTCCGCGCGGTCCACTACGGGCCGTAGCTCGCACTTGGCCACGAAGTGGGTGGCCAGAGCGTCGCGCTCGGTGAAGGAGAGGATGTGGATCCAGGCGGCGAGCGGGCCGCCGGGGACGGCGAAGCGGCCGTGGAGCTCCATCGGCGCCGGGCCGCCCGCGTCGCGATAGCTGTCCCAGGTGGCCTCGGAGGCCCGCCAGTCGACCTCGTGCTCGCACAGCGGGCGCGGGTAGAGCCCGAGCGTCTCCTCCTGCGGCGTGAGGTCGAGCCGGAAGAGCCCGGGCGCGATGAGGATCGCCGCGCGGGAGCCGAACTCGACCAGGCGCGACGTGGTGATCAGCAGCCCGCCGCCCGGCAGCGCGCACGCCAGCTGGCCGAGCGCGGCGCCGGCGGCGGCCGCGCGGTCGGGGTCGAGCAGCGCGGCGAGGGCCTCGGCCGCATCGTGCGGCGGCGGCATGGCGTCGTGAGGCGGGCTCAGCGGGTCAGGTGGACGGCGATCCACTCGTCCTCCGTTCCCAGGGCCTCCCCCACCTCGCAGCCGGCGGCGCGATAGGCGGCGAGCACGGCCTCGGCCTCCCCGGCCACGATCCCCGAGATCACGATGTGGCGGACCTCGGGTGTCAGTGCCGTGGCGACCCGCTCGTGCACCGGCGGCGGCGCGTTGACCAGCAGCAGCGCGGCGAGCGGGACGTCGTCGACCGCCAGGTCGGCCACGGCGCACTCGACGGCCACGGCGTTGCGCTCCACGTTCTCGCGGGCCACCTCGACCGCCACCGGCACGCGGTCGACGGCGACGACGGGCGCCCAGCCGAGCTTCGCGGCGGCGATCGCCAGCGTGCCGACGCCGCAGCCGAGGTCCGCGGCGCCGCCGGCCGGCTCGAGGTCGAGCATCAGCGCGACGCACATCTGGGTCGTCGGGTGCGAGCCCGAGCCGAACGCGCTGCCGCGGCGCTCCACCACCACGTCCATCACGCCCTCGCCCGCGGGCGGGTCCCAGGGCGAGCGGATGAGCACCCGGTCGCGCACCAGGACTCCCCCCTCGCCGAACCGCGCGCGGCGGGCGCGCCAGTCCGCCGGCACGTCCTCCTCGGACCACGCGTCGAGCGGCCCGGCCGCCGCCTCGAGCACCTCGCGCGCCGGCAGGACGCCGGCGAAGCTCGACACCTCCACCCAGCCGTCGCCCTCGCGCTCCCCCACGCCGGCGGGCAGCAGCGGGAGGACGGCGTCCAGCACGGACTCCTTGTCCGCCGCGGGGACGCGAAAGGCGAGCCGGCGCATCGCCGGCACACGCTAACCGGCCCGGTGACTTACCGTGGGGCCGCCCTCGCGCCGCCCCCGCATGACAACGCTGTCAGCGCGGTGACTGCGAGCGGTTGCGCTCGGACCTGGTCGAGTTGTAGCGTCCGCGGCCGGGTTTCGATCAAGGGGGAGAGCCTTGCTCTATCGAGCGCTAGCGGCGGCGTCGGTCGCCGCCATGTTCGCAGTGCCCGCGGCCGCCCGTGCGGATGCGCCGCTCGCCGTCTCCGGCCTCACCGCGGACCGGCAGGCCGCGCCGCTCGGGCTCGGCGACGCCCGGCCGGACCTCGGCTGGAAGCTCGACGGCCCGGGCCGCGGGCGGGCGCAGTCCGCCTATCAGGTTCAGGTCACCACGGAGGCCGGCGCCGGCGTCTGGGACAGCGGCGAGGTGCACTCCTCCGCCTCGGCGAACGTCCCGTACGGCGGTCCGGCGCTGGCCTCCGCCACCCGCTACGCCTGGCGCGTGCGCGCCTGGGACGAGTCCGGGCAGCCGAGCGCCTGGAGCGCGCCCGCGACGATCGAGACCGGCCTGCTCGAGCAGTCCGACTGGAAGGGCTCGTGGATCGGCGCGCCGGCGAGCGACCTCGACCTCGGCGGCGACCACTGGATCTGGTACACGAACGACGACGCGATCAACAACCAGCCGGCCATGACCCGCTACCTGCGGGCCACGGTGACGCTGCCGCAGGCGCCCGCCACCGGCCGCTTCCTGTTCACGGTCGACGACGAGGCGGTGGTCTATGTCAACGGCGCGCAGGTGATCGACACCAAGGCCCAGCGCGACAACGACGAGAACGCCTGGCAGAAGGCGCAGCTCGTGGACGTCACGAGCGACCTGCACCAGGGCGCCAACACGATCGCCGTGCAGGTCAAGAACCGCCTCAACGGTGGCGGGTCGCAGACCCCGGCGGGCTTCATCGGCCGCTTGAAGGCGACGTTCGCGAGCAACGACCCGGTCACGCTCGACACCTCCAGTGCCTGGAAGAGCGCGGTCACCGCCCCGCCCGGCTGGGAGCAGCCCGGCTTCGACGACTCCACCTGGACGCCGGCCCGCGTGCTGGCCGCCTACGGCTCCGGCCCCTGGGGCGCCAACGTCTCGCTGCCGCCGCAGACCAACCCCTACCTGCGCAAGGACTTCACCACCACGAAAGCCGTGAAGAGCGCCCGCCTGTACGTCTCCGCGCTCGGCCTCTACGAGGTCCACATCAACGGCCAGAAGGTCGGCGACCAGGTCCTGGCGCCGGGCTGGACCGAATACAGCAAGCGCGTGCCGTCGCAGACCTACGACGTCACGAGCCTCCTCCACGACGGCGACAACGCGATCGGGGCGATCCTGGGCGACGGCTGGTACGCCGGCCGGCTGCAGGGCGGCCGCAAGTGGGGCGACACGCCCGCCCTGCTGGCCCAGCTCAAGATCGACTACACCGACGGCACCAGCACGCGCATCGCCACCGACGGCAGCTGGCAGGCCGGCACCGGCGGGCTGCGCGCCACCAGCATCTACGACGGCGAGAGCTACGACGCCCGCCTCGACCACCCCGGCTGGGACCAGGCCGGCTTCTCCGGCGGCTGGCCGAGCGCGATCGAGCGCACCGACTCGCCGGCCGTCGAGCCCTCGCAGGCGCCGCCGATCAAGGTCATCCAGACCCTCAAGCCGGTGGCGGTGACCCAGCCCACGCCCGGGACCTTCGTCTTCGACCTGGGCCAGAACTTCGCCGGCTGGGCCCGCCTGCACGTCGACGGCCCCGCGGGGACGAGCGTGCGGATGCGCTTCGGCGAGGTGCTCAACCCGGACGGCACGCTCTACACGGCCAACCTGCGCTCCGCCCAGCAGACCGACACCTACGTGCTGCGCGGCGGCGGCGCGGAGACCTACGAGCCCCGCTTCACGTACCACGGGTTTCGGTACGTCGAGGTCACCGGCTATCCCGGGACGCCGACGCTCGACGCCATCGACGGCCGCGTGGTCTCGACCGACCTGCCGCAGTTCGGCACGTTCACGAGCTCCAGCCCGCTGGTGAACTCGATCCAGAGCGCAATTCGCTGGGGCCAGCGCTCGAACTTCCTCGGCGTGCCCAGCGACGCCTCGCAGCGCGACGAGCGGCTCGGCTGGACGGGCGACATCCAGGCGTTCGCCTCCACCGCCTCGTTCAACGGGGACACGTCCGGCTTCCTCGGCCAGTGGCTGCAGACGCTGCGCGACTCGCAGGACGCCAACGGCGCGTTCCCCGACGTGGCGCCGGTGACCTGCTGCGGCGAGGGCACCGCGGGCTGGGGCGACGCCGGCACGGTCGTGCCGTGGGCGCTCTACCGCCACTACGGCGACCCGCGCATCCTGCAGGCGAGCTATGACTCGATGACCCGCTGGATCGCCTACCTGAAGGCGAACTCGAACAACCTCATCCGCCCGAACGCCGGCTACGGCGACTGGCTGGCGCCGGACGGCTCGACGCCGCTGGACTTCATCGGCACGGCGTTCTTCGCCTACTCGACCGACATCGTCCGCCGGGCGGCGCTCGTGCTGGGCAAGGACGAGGACGCGGCCACCTACGCGTCGCTCTACCAGCAGATCCGGTCGGCGTTCGACGCCCGCTGGGTGCACCCCGACGGCACGGTCGGCTCCGACAGCCAGACCTCCTACGTGCTGGCGCTGAAGTTCGGGCTGGTGCCGGATGACCTCGAGCAGAAGGCGTTCGCCCACCTGGCGGCGGACGTCGAGGGCCGCGGCGACCACCTGTCGACCGGCTTCCTCGGCACCCCGTTCCTGCTCAACGTGCTCCAGGACGGCGGCCGCGGCGACCTGGCCTACAAGGTCCTCACGCAGACGTCGTATCCGTCCTGGGGCTACGAGTTGAGCCGCGGCGCGACCACGATCTGGGAGCGCTGGGACGGGATCAGGCCCGACGGCTCGTTCAACGACCCGGGGATGAACTCGTTCAACCACTACGGGCTGGGCTCGATCGGCGACTGGCTCTACGACGACGTCGGCGGCCTCGCGCCCGACGACGCGCAGCCGGGCTACCGCCACCTGATCGTCAAGCCGTCCGTCGGCCCGGAGCTCGACAGCGCGTCCTCGTCAGTGGACACGGCGTACGGGCCGGCGTCCAGCGCGTGGTCGCGTGACGGGGCCGGCCGGCTCTCCGTGCACGTCGTGGTGCCGGCCAACGCCACCGCCGAGGTCCACCTGCCCGTGGCGGATGGCAAGCAGGCGCTGGAGAGCGGCAAGCCGGCGGCGGCGCAGCCCGGCGTGAGCTACCGCGGGACGCAGGACGGCGACGCGGTCTACGACGTCGGCTCGGGCGACTACCGGTTCCTCGTCGCCGAGACGGACGCGGTCAGCGTGCCCGTCGGCGTCGGCGGCTCGGTGCCGCCCACGCTGGCGCTGAACCTGGGCGGCCCGGCGTCGCTGGGCACGTTCACCCCGGGCGTCACGCACGACTACACCGCGACGCTGCCCGCCACGGTCACCTCGACCGCGGCCGACGCGACGCTGACCGTCCAGGACCCGAGCGCCACCGCGCCCGGGCACCTCATGAACGGCGGCTTCGCGCTGCCGCAGCCGCTCAAGGTCTCGGCCGGCGGCGCGCCGGCTCCGGTCGGCGGCGCGAGCGACCCGACGCCGCTGAAGAGCTGGACCGGCCCCGTGAGCGCCGACCCGCTGACGATCGCGTTCGATCAGCCGGTGGACGCGGGCGACGCGCTGCGGACGGGCAACTACGCCAAGACGCTGACGTTCACGCTGGCCACGACGGCTCCGTGACGTAGAAGGGCCGAGCGGGCCTCCGGGCCCGCTCAGCCCTCGTAGCGGGCCAGGCCGCGGCCGAGGCGCTCATAGGCGTGCAGCGCCTGCTCGCGCAGGTCGGCCGCCACGTCCGCGGGGTCCTCGCCGGCCCAGACCCGGCGCATCGCGGTCCGGAACACGAGCCGGCTCGTCCACAGCAGCGCGCGCACGACGGCGGAGGCCACGAGGTCGTCCTCGTCGTCGGTGACCGCGGCCACGAGCGCCGCCGCCTCCTGCTCGTAGGCCAGCAGCAGCCGGTCGCGCAGCGCCGGGCTCGTGCGCACCAGCCCGGGCAGCGCCAGCAACTGCTCGATGGGGCCGTCCTCGAGGCGGTCCAGGAACTCCATCGTGTCGGCCTCGAAGACGTGGATCAGCGGCACGCCGGGCGGGCGCGAGCGGATCGCCTCCGCCCGCGCCTCCACGTGCTCGAGCCCGTGCGCGAAGACCAGGTCCTCCTTGGTGGGGAAGTGGTTGAAGACCGTCTTCTCCGACACGTCGGCGGCCCGCGCGACCTCGGCCACCGTCACAGCGTCGAACCCGCGGGCGTGGAAGAGCTTCATGGCAGTCGCGGCGATCGTCTCGCGCGTCTGGCGCTTCTTGCGCTCCCGGAGTCCTTCCATTGACAAGGCACTATACAACTCGTTTCAGTCGCTGTACCTTTACGGTCACATGAGCGAACTTGCGATAGAGGTATCCGACCTCTGGAAGCGCTTCGGCGACGTGGAGGCCGTGCGCGGCGTGGACTTCACGGTCGCCCCCGGCGAGGTCTTCGGCTTCCTCGGCCCCAACGGCGCCGGCAAGACCACCACGATCAACATGCTGTGCACGCTGGCCAAGCCCACGTCTGGCAGCGCCCGCGTGGCCGGCCACGACGTCCTGCGCGAGCGCGACGACGTCCGCCGCCACATCGGGCTGGTGTTCCAGGACCCGACCCTCGACGGCTACCTGAGCGCCGCGCAGAACCTCAGGCTGCACGCGGAGCTCTACGGCGTCGAGAGCGCGCTCGTCCCCGACCGCATGCGCCAGGTGCTGGAGATGGTCGGCCTGTGGGAGCGCAAGGACTCCCCCGTGCAGACGTTCTCCGGCGGCATGCGCCGGCGCCTGGAGATCGCCCGCGGGCTGATGCACTCGCCGCGGGTGCTGTTCCTGGACGAGCCGACGATCGGCCTGGACCCGCAGACCCGCGCGTCGATCTGGCAGTACATCCGCGAGCTCAAGGAGGCCGAGGAGATCACGATCTTCATGACCACGCACTACATGGACGAGGCCGAGTTCTGCGACCGCATCGCGATCATGGACCACGGCCGGATCGTCGCGCTCGACACGCCCGCGGCGCTGAAGGCCGAGGTGGGGGCCGACCGGATCCGGATCGAGACCGAGGACGACGACGCGGCGATCGCGGCGCTGGCGGAGCAGTTCGGCCTCGAGGGCACCGTGTCCGAGGGCGCCGTCGCGTTCTACGTGGCCGACGGCGCCGAGTTCGTGCCGCGCCTGTTCGGCGAGCTGGGCGTGCCGATCACGTCGGTCAGCCTCTCGCGGCCGACCCTCGACGACGTCTTCATGTCGTTCACCGGCACGACGATCCGCGACGCCGAGGAGTCCCCCGCGGCAAACCGCAACCGGATGATGATGCGCATGCACACGGGAGCGCGCCGATGACCGCGATCACCATCCCCGTCCGGGTCCGCGTCCCGGCGCGCAGCTGGCGCAGCGAGGTGCGGGCGATCAAGATCGTCTGGCTGCGGGAGATGATCCGCTTCCGCAAGGACCGTATGCGGATCGTCACCGCGCTGATCCAGCCGGTCCTGTTCCTGTTCGTGCTCGGCGCGGGCCTGCAGCGGATCTCGTCGGCCGGCACCCACGGCGTCGACCTCAAGACGTTCATCTTCCCCGGGATCCTGTGCATGTCGGTGATGTTCACCGCGATGTTCTCGGCGGCGTCGATCGTGTGGGACCGGGAGTTCGGCTTCCTGCGCGAGATGATGGTCGCGCCGGTGCGGCGCAGCTCGATCGTGATCGGCAAGTGCCTGGGCGGGGCGAGCGTGGCCGCCCTCCAGGGGCTGATCGTGCTCGTGCTGGCCGGGGCCGTCCACGTCCCCTATGACCCGCTGCTGATCATCGGCGTGTTCGCCCTGCAGCTGCTGCTGGCGTTCAGCGTCACCGCGTTCGGCGTGATGGTGGCCGCCCGCATCAAGCAGATGCAGTCGTTCATGGGCGTGATGCAGATGATCGTGATGCCGGTCTTCTTCATCTCCGGCGCGCTGTACCCGGTCAGCGGGCTGCCCGGCTGGCTGGCGTTCCTGAACCGGCTCGACCCGCTGACCTACGCGGTCGACCCGATGCGCCGGCTCGTGTTCAGCCACCTCGACCTCAGCCCGCGGGCGGTCGCCGCGCTCGACCCGGGCGTGACGTGGTTCGGCTGGCGGGTGCCGGGCTTGCTCGAGGCGGCGATGGTGCTCGTGCTCGGGCTGGTGATGATGGGAATCGCGATCTGGGAGTTCAGCGCTACGGAGTGAGGGCCGTAAGGTCGGATGATCGGGGCGGGGCGGAGGGGATGCTTACCTTGGGGTTGTCGCCTCGTCGAGCTCGCGCCGCAGGTCGCGGATCTCGTCGCGCAGCTTGGCGGCGTACTCGAACCGCAGCTCCTCCGCCGCGGCGAGCATCTCCTCCTCGAGCTCGCGCATCATCTGCTCGATCTGCGCGGGCTCCATGTCGACCTGCTTGTCGCGGCGGCGGCGCCGGCCCTTGGTGGGAACCTTGGAGTCCGACATCAGGAACTCGGTGATGTCCGAGATGCCCTTGACGATCGTCTCCGGCGTGATGCCGTGCTCCTCGTTGTACGCCCGCTGGATCTCGCGCCGGCGGTCGGTCTCGGCGATCGCCTTGCGCATCGCGTCCGTCTGCTTGTCGGCGTACATGAGCACGGTGCCGCCGACGTTGCGGGCGGCGCGGCCGATCGTCTGGATGAGCGACGTCTCGCCGCGCAGGAAGCCCTCCTTGTCGGCGTCGAGGATGGCCACGAGCGAGACCTCGGGCAGGTCGAGCCCCTCGCGCAGGAGGTTGACGCCGACGAGCACGTCGTACTCGCCCAGGCGCAGGTCGCGGATGATCTGGATGCGCTCCAGCGTGTCGATCTCCGAGTGCAGGTAGCGCACGCGGAAGCCCATCTCGAGCAGGTAGTC
>JAICUS010000654.1 GCA_025935735.1 Solirubrobacteraceae bacterium
GAACGTGGCGTCGGGGTCCGGGTCGCCGGCGATGCCGAGGCCGGCGAGCACCTCCTGGCAGAAGCCGTGGGTGGTGGCGATCGTGGCCGCGTCGAAGTCGGCCAGCGCGCGCCGCAGCCGGTACAGAGCGCGGTCCCGGTCGGGCGCGAGCAGCGCGACCACCGGGTCGTCCGACCCGCCGCGGGCCAGCCCGCGCTCGACGGACACCAGGCGCTCGCGCACCCGCTCGCGCAGCTCGCCGGTGGCCATCCGGGTGAACGTGACCAGCAGCAGCCGCTCGAGCGGGATCCCCTCGGCCACATAACGCGCCGCCAGCGCGGCGATCGTGTACGTCTTTCCGGTCCCGGCGCTCGCCTCCAGCACGGTCACGCCGCGGGGCAGCGGCCCGCAGACGTCGAACGAGGTCATGCCGGACCCTCGTGGGCCAGGAGGTCATCCCACAGCCGGCGCGCGTACTGGCCGAAGCGGCTCTCCTCGAGCGGGCTCCAGCGCTCGTCCGCGCGCGGCGGCTCCGCCAGCAGCTGCTCGAGCGTGAGCACGCCCCCGAACGCGATCACGTGCTCGCGCTCGCGGTCCTCGCGGGTGAAGTCCCAGCCGGAGAGCCACTCGCGCCGGGCGGCGGGGACGGGGTCGGCGGCGAAGCGGGCGTAGGCCGCGGAGGTCCGGCAGGCGAGCGGCAGCGGCTCGCGCAGCCCGCGGTCGTGCAGGTCGAGCAGGACGGCCAGGGCCGCCAGCGGGTCCTCCACCCGGCGCAGCCAGGCGACGTCCGCGCCGCCCTCGCCGCGCCCGACGGTCACCGCCTTGAACGCGCGCCCGGGATGCGCCGCGCTGAGCGCGAGCAGCCGCACCCACGCGGTCACGCGGTGGCGCGCGTTGATCTTCGAGTAGGTCGCGGCGCGCAGCAGGTCGCCGTGGACGCTCGCCACGGTGCCGTTGAGCGTCCGCTCGTCCGGCAGCGCGACGCGCACGTCGAGCGACTCGGCCGGCGCGCCGCCGGTCCGGGCCTGCGCCTCGCCGACGATGCCCTCCACCACCGGCTCGATCGCCTGGATCACCGGGAAGCCGAGCGCGCCCGGCGGCAGCTCGCCGCGGGAGCGCTCGGCGAGGATCGCCGTGCGCCGGTCGACGCCGGCGAGGCGGGCCTGCAGCAGCCGCTCGCCCACGCCCCACTTCCCCAGGCCGTCGAGCTCGATGTGCAGGGCGTCCTCGACCTCGTCGTCGTAGTCGCCGACGCTGATCCCGAGCCGCTGGCGCAGGAACGCGCGCACCGGATGGGAGACGAAGCGCACGAGGTCGTCGAGCTCGACCACGTCGCGGCGCAGAGGCGGCAGCGGCGCGGCCAGGAACGGGGCGGGCGGCCGGCGCGGGCCGGTCAGCGCGCGGGCGCCGGCGAGCGTGGTGGCGTCGAAGCGCCAGGGCGCCGGCGCCTCGAAGTTGCGCGTGTCGAACGGCTGCAGCGGGTGGCGCTTCACCACGTCGCCTTCGATCAGGTCCAGCAGCTC
The DNA here is from genome assembly GCA_025935735.1 of Solirubrobacteraceae bacterium. Next base: position 1,503 of record JAICUS010000654.1, read on the forward strand.
GCCCACGGGCACGGCCGGCGGGCGGGGCGCGTTCGTGCGCTCGTCGTTGCCGGTGTAGGTGACGATCAGCCGGTCGGTGGCCGCGAGCAGCGCGTCGAGCAGCATCTGGCGGTCCTCGCTGCGCGGGTCGCGGTCGCCCACGTGCGGGTCGGCCAGCAGCAGGTCGTCGCCGTCGCGCGGGGCCTTGCGGGGGAACGCGCCGTCGTCGAGCCCGAGCAGGCAGACGACCCGGTGCGGCACCGACCGCATCGGCACGAGCGTGCAGATCGTCAGGTGGCCGGTGCGGAAGTTCGCCCGGGTCGGGCGCCCCTGCAGGCGCTCGCCCAGCAAGGCCTTGAGCTCGGCCGGCGCGAGCGGCTCCTCGCTGCCGGCCGCCTCGGCGACCGCGTCGTCGAGCAGCCGCTGCAGCTCGGCGCGCTGCCAGGCGTCGCGCGGCGCGGCGGCGGTGAGCGCGTCGGCCGCGGCGGCCAGAGCAGTTGCCCAGGCGGCGATCGGCTGCGTGCGGCCGAGGCTGTCCAGCGCCACCGTGAGGCGGTCGACCAGCTCGGCCAGCCGCCCGGCGAGGTCGATCGCCCCGCTCTCCACGTCATCCAGCGGCAGCACCTCGGCGAACAGCCGCTGGTCCTCCTCGGTCATCGTCACGCCCAGCAGCAGCCGGTCCAGGCCGAAGCGCCAGGTGCCGGTGGGGAGCGTGTCGAGCTTGAACGGCGCGCGGTGCTCGGCATCGAGGCCCCAGCGGATGCCGGCGGCCGCGATCCAGTCCTGCGCCCGCGCGAGGTCGTCGTCGTCGAGCCGGAAGCGCCGGCGCACCGGCTCGCGGTCGGCCAGGTCGAGCACCTGCGAGGCGGTGACGCGCCGGCCCGCGAGCTCGAGCAGCTCGGCCACGACGCCCAGCACCGGGTTGGTCTGGCGCAGCGCGCGGTCGGCGAGCCGCACGCGCAGGTCGCCCACCTCGCCCTCGCCGAACGTCGCCTGGATGAGCGGCGCGAACGCCTCGATGTCGGGGCACATGACGATCACGTCGCGCGGCTCGAGGGTCGGGTCCTCGGCCAGCGCGTGCAGGATCGCGTCGCGCACCACCTCCACCTGGCGGGCGCGGCCGTGGCAGGCGTGGACCTGGACGCTGCGGTCGCCCTCCTCCGCGGTCAGCGGCTCCGGCCGGCGGTCCTCGCGCACGGCGCTCTGGATGCGCTGCAGCAGCGTGGCGTCGCGGGTGGGGACGGGGTGATGGCGGTCCGCGCCGCGGCCGGCCAGCAGCAGCTGCAGCTCGCGGGCGTCGCGGCCCCAGGAGGCGAGCAGCGGGTTCTCCACCTCCGTGGCCGTCGCGTCGTCGGCGCGCCGGACAGCGCGGGCGCCGCGCAGGCGCTCCCACAGCGCCGGCGAGGGATGGAGCATGAAGACGTGCACGTCGCGGCCCTCGGCCAGCGCCCGCAGCACGTTGAGGTGACCGGCTGGCAGCCGCGTCAGCCCGAACAGCGAGAGCCGCGCCGGCAGCGCGACGATCCCCGGCTCGGCGCGCAGCCGCGCGCACGCCCCCTCGACGCGCTCCGCTTGATCGGGGACCCCGATCCGCTCACGCAGCCGCCGCCACAGCTCCGCCTGCCACGCCCCGTCTGCCGGCACGCCCCCGTCCTCCC
>JAICUS010000468.1 GCA_025935735.1 Solirubrobacteraceae bacterium
CCAGACGCTGGTCACCCTGGGCGTGGACCTCTCGAAGGTCAACGCGGTCGGCGACCTCCAGGGCGGCATCGAGGAGGCCGAGCGGCTGCTGGGCTACACGGTCATCGGCGGCGGCGCCGAGCCGGCGGAGGAACGCGGCTAAGTGCGCACGTCCGCGATCTCGCCGGGTTCCGGCGGGCCCCGCCCGCCTCTGCCGGCACCCAACGGGCACACACGTGCCACCAGCATGCTTGCGCCCGCCGTGCGCCGGCAGAGACGACCGTTGCCGCCGCCGGCGACCCGCCGATATCACGGACGGGCGCACTAGTGGCCGTCCCGATCCTCAAGCAGGGGCCGTTCCTGATCGCCTCGATCCAGTCCGCGTTGACCGACACGGACGTGCTCCAGCTGCGCGACGACGTCATGGCCCAGGTCACGCGGCACCGCTCGCGGGGGATCATCGTCGACGTCACGTCGCTGGACGTCATGGACTCCTTCGTGTCGCGCTCGCTGCGGGGGATCGCCATGATGACCCGGCTGCGCGGCGCCGAGACCGTGATCGTCGGCATCCAGCCGGAGGTGGCCTTCGCCATGGTCCAGCTCGGGATGAGCTTCGAGGACGTCCAGACGGCGCTGGACCTCGAGGAGGGGCTCGCGCTGCTGCAGACCCGCAAGGAGCCCGGCGACGTTGGCTCCTGAGCAGGCCGAGCGGATCGCCATCGAGTCCGACGCCGACGTGGTCACCGCGCGCCAGCGCGCGCGGGCGCTCGCGGTCGGGCTGGAGATGCCGACGACCGACCAGACGCTGCTGGCCACGGCGATCTCGGAGATCGCCCGCAACATCACCGCCTACGCGCAGCGCGGGGAGGTGCTGCTCGACGTGATCCACGACGGCGGCCGGCGCGGCATCCGGGTCGTGGCGGTGGACGAGGGGCCCGGCATCGAGGACGTCGAGCGGGCGCTGACCGACGGCTACACGACCGGCGGCGGCCTGGGGCTCGGGCTGCCCGGCGCGCGGCGCCTCGTGGACGAGTTCGACATCCAGACCGCCCCGGGGGAGGGGACCCGGGTCACCCTGATCAAGTGGACGCGCTAGCCGAGGACTGGCCGGAGGCGTTGGACTGCGGCGCCGCGGGGGCGCCGATGGAGGGCGAGACGCGCTCGGGCGACGTCGCCGTGTTCGCCCGCACCGCCGCCGGCGGGCTGGCCTGCCTGATCGACGGGCTCGGCCACGGGCCCGAGGCCGCCGACGCGGCGGAGCGCTGCGCCGACGTCGTGCGCGGGAACGCCGAGGCCTCGGCGGCCGACCTGCTGGAGCTCTGCCACGAGGCGCTGCTCGACAGCCGCGGCGTGGTCATGACCGCGGCCTGGTTCGACCTCGAGCGCTCGCTGCTCTCCTGGGCGGGCGTGGGCAACGTGGACGCTCGCCTGGTGCGCTCCGGGCCGCAGGCGCGGGAGGACGTCGCGCTGGTGTTCGGCGGCGTGGTCGGCTACCGGATGCCGAAGGTGCGCGTGGCCACGATGCCGCTCGGGCGCGGCGACGTGCTGGTGATGATCACCGACGGCATCGAGTCGGCGATCTCGCCCGCGCTGGTGGGCGGCGGCGCCGCCCAGACGCTGGCCGACCGGATCTTCGCCATGCACGGCAAGGGCACCGACGACGCCCTCGCCGTGGTCGTCCGCTATCGCTAGGCGGGCGCCCCCGGGCGCCGCCCCTCTCGTCGCGCCGCCCTACGCGGCCGTGCCCAGCGCCGGCGAGGCCGGCACGTCGCAGATCGCGCCGTCGTCGGTCCAGCAGCGCACGATGTCGCGCACGGAGATGATTCCGCTGGGCTCGCCGCGGTCCACGACGACGAGGTGGCGGAAGCCGCCGCGCACCATCGCCGCCGCCGCCTGCTCGAGCGACCAGTCGGGCGCCGCGAAGACGAGGTCGGCCGACTGGTGGTCGCCGGCCATCTCGGCGTCCACGTGCTGACCTTGGGCGACGGCGTGCAGGATGTCGCGCTCGGTGAGGATCCCGTGCCCCGAGCTCTCGGGATCGAGCACCACGGCCGCGCCTACGTTGCGCTTGGCCATCAGCTCGGCGGCCTGGCGCAGCGTGTGGCCCGGACCCACGGTCAGGATCACCTTGCTCATCGCGTCACGCACCTGCATGAACGCATCACCCCAACAATCGTGACGTTTGCAACGATCGCCGCAAGCCTACCGAATGCGGCCGCGCCACGTGGCGGCCGATCCGGGTCGCCGCGGCTTCTTGCCGGGCCGGATGAGCGGCAACGCGCCAGTTCTGGCGCGCCGGCGGTCGGTGGGCCATCCTATGGGCGCATCCCTGCGTATCCAAGTACGTGCCTACGCAACGATCGTCCACCATCCGCCTGCGGACCTCGCTCTTCCACGAGGCCGCCGAGATCGTCGACCGCGAGTTCGCGGCCGACCTCTCCCTCGACGACATCGCCCGCCGGGTGGCGTCCTCGCGGCGCCAGCTCCAACGCGCCTACGCCGAGATCGGGCAGACCACCTTCCGCGACCACCTGACCCGGGTGCGCATGCAGAAGGCGGCCGACATGCTCTCGACGCGCACGCTCACGGTGCGGGAGGTCGCCCACCGTGTGGGCTACCGCCAACCCGCCCAGTTCGCCAAGGCGTTCCGGCGCTATCAGGGCGTCGCGCCGTCCGACTTCCGGGCCGGCGGCCGCGCCGCGCAGGCGCTGCGGGCGCGCCCCGAAGGGCTGCGCCCGGTCTACCGCGCCGCGTAGCGTCGCCGGAGGGGCTCGCGGCGGCGTGGGGCGGCCGCGAGTGAACCGCCGGGATGTCCGGCGGGCGACGCCCGCGTTCGGTTGGCGCGGCGTTCGTCGGCTCGCTGGCATAGGATTCCGCCCCCATGGGGGAGAGGTCCCAGTGAGCGTCCAGCAGGATCCCGAGCGCCCGCAGGCGAAGGTGAACGTGCGCCTGATGGTGCTCGTCGGCGTCGTCGTGGCGGCGCTGGGCATCGCCGCGGGGCTGACCATCCACTGGTTCCCGCCGGCCGCATCCACGCAGGCGGGGCCGATCGACACGCTGTGGAAGGTCCTGCTCATCGCCTCCATCCCGGTGTTCGTGCTGGTGGAGACGGTCGTGGTCTTCTGCGTGTGGAAGTTCCGCATGCGGCCGGGCGAGGAGCTGCTCGACGGTCCGCCGATCCACGGCAACACCCGGCTGGAGATCGTCTGGACGGCGATCCCGGCGATCATCCTGGTCGGCCTGTGCACCTACGCCTTCCTCGTGCTCGAGGACGTGGAGAAGGCGCCGGCCGCGCAGGAGATGAACGTCCGCGTCGTCGGCCAGCAGTTCGCCTGGACCTTCTACTACAAGGACAAGGGCAAGGAGTATGTCTCGCCGCAGCTGCACCTGCCGGTCAACGTCCCGGTCAAGTTCTCGATCCAGTCCAAGGACGTGCTGCACGACTTCTGGGTGCCGGCGTTCCGGATGAAGAAGGACGCCGTGCCCGGCATCACCGGCAACTACCGCGTCACGCCCAACCGCATGGGGACCTACCCGATCGTCTGCGCCGAGCTGTGCGGGCTCGGGCACTCGGTGATGCGCGCGAACGCGACCGTGGAGAGCCGCGCCTCCTTCGACAAGTTCATGACCGGGCTGCGCAGCGGCGCCAACAACGCGGCGGGCGGGCAGCCGGCCGGCGGTGGTGGCGGAGGCGGCGGGACGGCCGACGGGAAGGCGATCTTCACGTCGGCCACCACCGGCTGCAAGTCGTGCCACACGCTCGCCGACGCCGGCGCGACGGGCACGATCGGACCTGACCTCGACAAGGTGCTCAAGGGCAAGAGCCCGGCGTTCATCCACACCTCGATCGTGAATCCCAACGCTTTCATCGAGAAGGGCTTCCCGGCGAATGTCATGCCGCCGACGTTCGGCAAGACACTTCAGCCGGCCCAGATCGATGCCCTTGTGAAGTACCTTTCGGATGTGACGAAGGGAGGCTGATGACCGTTCGACTGCGCGCACCCGGGATCCCGCGGGCGTTCCTGTGGCTCGTCCTGTTCGCACTGCTGTGCGCCGGCATCATCATCGGCGCGCGGGAGGCCTACGGGTACCCCACGTTCCATGACGGCGGGCTGACGCTCGCCACCCAGAACGGCATCCTGATGCTGTCGCTGCTGATCGCGCCGCTCGGGTTCCTGATCGGGCTGGGGGCCTTCGACTACTGGTTCTACTGGGCGGCCGGCAGGCCGACGCGCCCCGAGGACCACTCGGGCCATGGCGCGCGGTCGTGGAAGGACTACTTCCGGGTCAACACCGACCACAAGGTGATCGGCGTCCAGTACGTCGTCACGTCGTTCTTCTTCATGCTCGTCGGCGGCCTGCTGGCGATGATGATCCGGGCCGAGCTGGCGGCGCCCGGCAAGCAGTTCGTGGACGCCGACGCCTACAACGGCCTGTTCAGCGTCCACGCGTCGCTGATGATCTTCCTGTTCGTGATCCCGGTGTTCGCGGGCCTGGCGAACTTCGTGCTGCCGCTGATGATCGGCGCGCCGGACATGGCCTTCCCGCGGCTGAACGCGCTGTCGTTCTGGATGCTGCCGATCGCCGGCATCATGATGATCGGCTCGTTCCTGGCGCCCGGCGGCTCGTTCGCCACCGGCTGGACGGCCTACGCGCCGCTGTCCACGGACGCGCCGGTCGGGCAGATGTTCTTCTCCATAGGGGTGCAGTTCGCCGGGGCGTCGTCGATCGCCACGGCCCTGAACTTCCTCGTGACGATCATCACGATGCGCGCGCCCGGCATGTCGTTCTGGCGCATGCCGCTGCTGGTGTGGGCGAACTTCTCCACCTCGCTGCTGGTGGTCATCGCCACGCCGTTCGTGGCCGCGTCGCAGTTCTTCGTGCTGCTGGACTGGGCGCTGCACTTCAACTTCTTCCG
>JAICUS010000037.1 GCA_025935735.1 Solirubrobacteraceae bacterium
AACAGTGCCACCTGGCGCCCGCCGCGCGGCACCTCGAAGTGGCCGGCCACGTAGCGGTGGGCGAGCGCGCCCCAGATCGGCGCGGTGGCGCCGAGCCCGACGCTGCCGGTGCTGTAGTCGACGGGGTCGGGGTCCTTCGTGCGGCTGGGATAGGACTGCAGCCCGCCGTACTGGCGCAGCCTGGTCAGATAGCGGCGGTCCAGGCGGCCGAGCAGGTGGTTGATCGCGTGCAGGACCGGGCTGGCGTGCGGCTTCACCGATACGCGGTCCGGCGCCTCCAGGTGGGCGAAGTACAGCGCGGTCATCAGCGACACCATCGAGGCGCTGGACGCCTGGTGGCCGCCGACCTTCACGCCGCTGCGGTTGGGCCTTATGCGGTTCGCGTGGTGGACGATGCTGGTGGCCAGCCACAGCACGCGGCGCTGGACGCGATCGAGCGTCTCGAGATCGACCTCTGTGCCGGCGGCGAGCGCCACGGCTGGAGGCTAACCGACGAGCACGCCGCGGTAGCCGCACTGCCGGGCCGCCGGCGGGACGGAGACCCGCGTGGTGTCGCCGTCGACGCGGACCGCCCGCAGGGCCTCGCGGCCGCGCAGCACGGTATGCCACGCGTTGTCGCGCCTGGCCGGGACTCGGCGGCCTCCGTCGGCCAGCACGAGCGTGGGCCGCGCACCGGCGCCGAACACGTGGACCAGCCGTGGCGCGCAGGTGGCGAGCACGCGGACGCGGCCGGTCCCGTCGTCCAGGCAGTTGGCGGAGAGCCCGTGCGGCACCCGGCGGGCGACCTGGACGCAGGTGCCCGGGAGCGACGCCACGTTTCCGCGCTGGGCCTGGGGCACGGCGATGCGCGTGGCGGTGACGACCCAGCCGCGCCCGCGCGCCACGGTCCGGTGCGGCCCGCGGGCGACGGGCGCGAGCCCGATGTCGGCCAGCGGGAGGCCGTCGGCGCCGAGCAGCCGGGCGACGAGCGGCCCGCGGCTCGGCGGCGCGTCGAGCACCGCGGCGTGGCCGGCGCCCGCCGGGACGGTCGGCGCGGAGGCCAGCGGACGCGGCGTGCCGGCGGCGACCAGCTGGACCGCCGCGACCGCGGGCGCGGTGACGAGCGCGATCTCGCGGCCGTGGCCGGCGAACCGGGTGTCCCGCACGAGGCCCGGCGCGGGCGCGCAGCCGTCGGGGAAGCTGGGCGGAACGCCGAGGCCGACGCACAGATCGTCGCCCTGCGACGCCGCGAGCAGGTCGCCGCCGGCCACCGGCGCGGCCCCGGCCACCGGCGTCTGCGGCGGCGGGAAGAGGTCGTGGTCCGCGAACCCGCTGAACGGCCTCGGGATCCCCGAGCCGACCAGGTTCGCGCCGTTGGTCAGGCCGAACCCGCAGTCGGTGCCGGCGGGGGCCTGCGCGAGGCGGCGGACGCGGCCGCCGGCGCTGAGCGTCCGGATGGCCTGGCCGGGCGGCACGACGGCGGCGACCGCGTACTGCCGCGCGCCGAAGCGCGTGGGCAGCAGGCGGCCCGGCAGCGCGAGCCGGCGCCCGTCGCCCGGGGTGAGCACGGCGCGGCGGACGCCCGGCGGCAGCAGCGCGGCGAGGGCGGTGCGGTGGGTGGCGCAATCGGCGAACAGGTCCAGCAGGCCGGCGCCGGCGCGGCGGGGGTCGCCGCAGAGCGGGATCGCCACGCCGTCGCGACCGCGCGGGGCGAGCGAGACCTTCAGGCAATCCGCGCGCTCCCGGCGCTCCGGCGCGCCCGCGGCCGGCGCCGCGATGTCCTCGATCCGGGCGCTCGCCGACCAGCGCTGGTGCCCGGCGAGCCGGCCGCCGCCCAAGCGGACGTTGGGGCCGGCGACGAGGGGCCTCTGCTCGAACCCGTCACCGATCAGCGCGCCGGCGGCGTCGAAGGCCCGGATCTGCCGCGGCTCTCGCGCGATCTCGGCGAGGAAGAACTTGAGACGACCGGCGTATGCCCCGTGGTAGCCGCCCGCGAGCGCCGGCGTGACCACCGCCGGTCCCTTGTCCGGGACGATCTCCAACGTGGCGGCCGCCGCGGGCACGGCGCCGCCGATCCAGCTGCCCGCCTCGGTGAACGCGAGCGGTTCGTCGGGCGTCGGCAGGACCTGTCCCTCGCACTCGCCGGCGTCGCCCGGCACCGAGAGGCGCAGGCAGAACACGTCCCACGTCAGGTCCCCGAAGCGGTCGCTCGTCATCGGCGCGCGGTGCGCGAACCGCGCGGCGCCGTCCTTCATTGCCAGGCTCGCACCGGGGGTGCGCAGCACCACGGCCGGCGCAGCCCGCGCCGTCGCCGGCGCCGCGAGCACGGCCATCGCGATCGCCGTCACCACACGACCGGCCACCCGCGCGATCCTAAAGGGGACTGTCCCCTTTACCTACGCGCTGAAGCAATAGTGGACGCGTTGGAAGCCGGCGCGCAGCTCGCGGGCCTCGTCGCGGACGTTCTCGCCCTGCAGGGCGCGGGCGATCAGGGCGGCGATATCGGCCATCTCGGGCTCGCCCATCCCGAGCCGGGTGACCTCGGTGGTGCCGATGCGCAGCCCGCTCGGGCGGTCCCAGTCCTCGGGCGCGTCGCACGGGAGCAGGTTCTTGTTGGTGATGATGTTCGACTCGGCCAGCCGGTGGGCGACCTCCAGGCCGCCGCCGAACGGGCGGACGTCGGCGATCACCTGGTGCGTGCGGGTGTAGCCCTTCTTCGCGCCGAGGATGGGGACGCCGTGGCCGTCGAGGGCGCGCGCGAGCGCCTGCGCGTTGGCCACGATGGCGGCCATGTAGTCGCGGCCGAAGGCGATCAGCTCGGCGGCCGCCGCGGCCAGCGCGGCGACCCGGTTGACCTGGTGGGTGGCGGCGAGTGCGGGGAACACGGCGTCGCCGAGCGGCCGGGTCAGCGCGGAGTCGTTCCACGCCATGACGCCGCTCTGCGGGCCGGAGAACGTCTTGCCCCCGGACCCGGTGAGGACGTCGGCGCCCTCCGCGAGCGGGTCCTGGAACTGGCCGCCGGCGATCAGCCCGAGCTGGTGCGCGCCGTCGAAGAACACCTTCCCGCCCCACTCCTTGACGATCGCGGCGATCTCGGTCACGGGCAGCGGGAACAGGGTCATCGACGCGCCGAGGGCAACGAGCTTCGGCTGCGCCTCCCGGGCGGTGCGGGCGAAGGCGTCGAGGTCGACGGTCAGCTCGTCCGGGTCGAACGGGACGTCGACGATGTGCAGGCCGCGGATGCCCGCCGGGCCGTCCTGGCGGTTGGAGCTGTGGCCGCCCACCGGCTGCGGGATCGTCATCACCGTGTCACCGGGCTGTGTGAGCGCGGCGTAGACGGCCATGTTGCCGATCATGCTCGCCACGAGCCGGTGCTCGGCGTAGTTGCTCTTGAACAGCCGCTTGAGCAGCTCGACGCACAGCGCCTCGATCTCGTCGATGTGGCGCGTGCCGGCGAACCAGCGGTTCACCGGCCCGATGTGGCCCTCGGCCGCCCGCTGCCCGACCTCGGCGCTGAGCAGCTGCCGGACGGTTGGGCTGACGAGCGCCTCGGGCGCGAGCAGGTTCAGGCAGTCGCGCCCGCGCCACTGCGCGTTGCGCTCGACCGCGGCGAGGACCTCGCGCTGCATCGCCGCGGGGTCGGCGGCGGCGTCGAGCAGCGCGCGGGCGGCGGCGAGCGTGGCCTCGTCGTGGATGTCGGTCGGGGCGATCGCGGTCATGTCGGGTCCTCGTCGTTGAAGGTGCGGTCGATCAGCGCGCCGAGCGAGAGCCAGTTCTCGCGCACGAGCGCAGCGGTCTTGGTCGCGTCCCCGGCGGCGGCCGCACGGGCGATCGCGTCGTGCTGCGCCACGGACCGCCGCCCCTGCAGCGACCCGAACCGCGCCCGCTCGAGCCGCCGCAGCCGCGGCATCAGCCGGTCCAGCGCCCGCGGCAGCTCCGCGTTCGCGGACGCGGTCACGAACACGCCGTGGAACGCGTCGTCGGCCGCCAGCGCCGCCTCCACGTCCGCGCCCCGCACCGCAGCCGCCCGCGCGCCTCGGCGCTCACCGCCGGCACGCACCGCCGCCCCGGCCTCGCCGCCGGCGTTCGCCGCGATCCCCCGCAGGGCCGCGGCGAACCGCGCGTTCGCGTCGCCCATCGCCGCCAGGTCGGCGGCGGTCAGGCGCGGCACGGCGAGCTCGGCGGCCAGGGCGTGCAGCGCGGCGACGATCGGGAACGCGTCGCGCGCGTCGCGGCGGTCCAGCGGGGTCACGCGCGTGAACCGCTGCGGCGCGCTCTCGACCAGGCCGTCCTGCTCCAGCCGGCCGAGCGCCTCGCGCACGGGCGTCCGGCTCAGCCCGAGCCACTCGCACAGCTCGGCGTCACGCAGCCGCTCCCCGGGCGCGAGCGTCCCTTCGACGATCGCGTCGCGCAGCGCGACGTACGCACGGTCGCGCAAGAGGTCGCGGTCGAGCGGCGCAGATTCCGGGACTGGCATCTGAAATATCAGTATGCCAAAACCTAAAGGGGTCTGTCCCCTTTAGCTCCCGCGCCGCCTAAAGGGGACTGACCCCTTTATCTTCGGCGGCGTGATCGGAGTCGACATGCACGTGCACCTGCCGACGGGCGACTGGGTGTGCGGCTGCGTCGGCCATTACCTGGATTCCGTGGAGCGCTACTTCGGCCGGCGGCCGCAACCGGAGACGGTCGCGGACCTGTACGCGCTGTACGGGCGGCTCGACCTGGCCGGCGTACTCCTCGGCTGGGACGCGCAGGGCAAGGAGATCGACAACGCTGAGCTGGCGGGCATCTGCCGCGACTCCGGAGGGCGGTTCGTCGGCTTCGGGTCCGTCGACCCGAACCGCGAAGACGCGCTGGAGCGGCTCGCGCGCTTCCCCGAGCTCGGGCTGCGCGGCCTGAAGCTGCACCCGACGATGCAGGCGTTCGACCCGGGCGACGACCGCCACCTGCCGTTCTTCGACGCCGCCGCCGAGCTCGGGCTGATCCTGCTCACCCACGCCGGCACGAGCGGGCTGGGCGCGGGCGAGCCGGGCGGGCAGGGCCTGCGGATCGACCTCGCGCGGCCGATCCTGCTCGACCGCATCGCCGCCCGCCACCCGCGCACGCCCGTCGTGCTCGCCCACGTCGGCTGGCCGTGGCATCTCGAAGCCGTGGCGATGGCGCTGCACAAGTCCAACGTCTTCCTCGACATCTCGGGCTGGAAGTACCGCTACCTGCCCGACGAGGTGCGCCGCGAGATCCCCCGCCGCCTGCGCGCGCAGTTCCTGTTCGGCACCGACTACCCGATGTTCGACCCCGAGGCCTGCCTGTCCGAGCTCGACGCGCTCGGGCTGCCGGCCGAGGTGGCGAGCGCGCTCCTGCGCGACAACGCCGCGGCGCTGCTCGGCCTGTAGCCGAGGTAGCCCAGCCCGGCGAGGCCCGCGGCGACCGGGCCGAGGCCGGCGAGCAGGAGCGCGGTCTGGGCGCCCAGCAGCGTGAGCGCCAGGCCGCCGAGCGCGAGCGCCCCGAGCTCCGCGGTGTTGCGGGCCGCGTTGTAGGCGGCGAACGCCCGGCCGTGCGCGGCGGACGCGACGCGCTCCTGGATCAACGTGCGCAGCAGCACGTTCTTGACGCCGTGGCCGACGCCGCCGGCGAGGTAGCCGGCCATCACCCAGGCAAGCACGGGCCAGCAGGCCGCGGCGGCCATTCCACCGCCCTGCACGGCGAGCGCGAGCAGCCCGCCGGCGGCGAGCATCCCGGCGCGCACCCGCGGCGCGACCCCGATCGCGCCGGCCACCATGCCGCCGGTCCAGGCGGCGAACACGAGGGCGAACCCGCCGCCGCCCGCGCCCACCACGTCGCGGACATAGAAGACCTCGACCGTCATCGAGGCCGAGATGAAGAGCAGACCCGCGACGGCCGCGCCGACGGCGACCCGCAGCACGGGGTCGGCCGCCAAGAGGGCAAGGCCGCCGCCGGCGAGGCGCGGCCGGCGCGAGGCGGCAGCGGCCGAGCCACCCGCACGGCGCGGGCGAAGCGCTGTCGCGGGAGAGCCGGCGCCGCGGCGCGGCTGACGCCGCGTGGGCGGCGCGGCGCGCCCGGCCGCGCCGGCGTCGGGCGCCGGCTCGCGACGGACGCGCATGAGCGCCGCGGCCGCGGCCACGCAGGCGAAGCTCGCGGCGTTCGCGGCCAGCCCGGCGCGGGTGCCGCCGGTGGCGGTCAGCACGCTCGCGGCCAGCGGACCGACGGTGAACCCGGCGTAGCGGGCGGTCTCCACCCAGCCGTTGGCCCGGGAGAGCGCGGCGGTGTCGCCGGCGGCGGCCACGGCGGGCACGAGCGACGCCTCGGCGGGGCCGGCCAGCGCGGCGCCCGCACCCAGCAGCGTGGTGAGGACGAGGATCGGCGCGAGCCCGCCGGCGAAGACGAGCGCACCCGCGACGAGCGCCTGCGCCAGCGACACCGTCAGCAGCAGACGGCGCGTCTCCGTGCGGTCGACGAGCCGGCCGGCCAGCGGCGCCAGCAGCACCACCGGCGCCATCAGCGTGGCGAACACGGCGGCCACGGCGAACCCGGAGCCGGTCAGGTCGTGCACGCGCAGCGACAGGACGACGACCATCAGCAGGTCGCCCGCCGCCGACAGCAGGACGGCGCCGGAGAGCAGGCGCAGGTCGCGGGGAGCGCTCATGTCGTCACTCGTCCCAGGCCTGGACGCCGACCCAGCGCACGATCTTGCCGTCGCGCACGTCGGCGAGCGCGTTGCAGGCGACCTGCTCGCCCGTGGGGTAGGTGCAGGTGACGGTGAGCGCCGCGCGGTCGGCCGTGGCGAACCCGTCGGTGATCCGGCTGACGATCCCGCGCTCGTGCGCGGCGCGGATGCCGGCGATGACCGCGGCGCGCCCGTGCGTGACCGAGGGCGACCCCGGCGGCGTGCGCTGGTCGATCTCGATCCATTCGACGTCGTCGGCGAGCGCCGCGTCGAGCGCGGCGACGGCGTCCGGCGCGCGCCGCAGCGCGGCGACGTCGAACGGGGAGGCATTGGTGATGGTGGACATGGGCGCACCCTCCCGCGCGCCCGTCAGCCGCCCGTCAGCCGCCCGTCAGCCCCTTAGCATCCGTCCATGTTGCGTGTCCGCGTGCTCGGCGGGCTGGCCATCGAGGACGGCGGCCGGCCGCTGCCGGTGCCGGCGAGCCGCCCGGCGCGCGAGCTGCTGGCCTGGCTCGCGCTGCACCCGGGGGCGCATCCGCGGCTCGAGCTGGCGATGCGCTTCTGGCCCGACGTGCTGGAGACGAGCGCGCGGGCCAGTCTGCGCACGACGCTGCACGAGCTGCGCCGGGAGATCGGCGCCGAGCATCTGGTCGTCGACCGCGAGACGGTCGGTCTCGCGCCCGCCTGGGTGGATGCGCTCGAGGTCGAGCGGCTGGCGCCGGGGGAGGCGCTCGCGCTGTGCACGGGCGAGCCGCTCGTGGGCATCGAGCGCGACTGGGCGATCGCGTTCCGCGACGAGCACCGCGAGCGGGTGGCCGCGCTCGTCGCCGGCCTGGCCGACGCGGCCGCGGACCCGCCGTCCGCGTTGCGCTGGGCGCGCGAGCTCGCCCGCCTCGACCCGCTCTCCGAGGACGCGACCCGCCGGCTGATGCGCGCGCACGCCGACGCCGGCGACCGCGCGGCGGCCGTCGCCGCCTACACCCGCCTCGCGGACCGCCTGCGCCGCGACCTCTCCATCCCGCCGTCGCGCCAGACGCGAGAGCTGCTGGCCGAGATCCGCGCGGGAGAGGGCGACGAGCCGCCGCTGGGGGGCGGTGACCAGCGGGGCGCTGCGGCGAGACGCGACGAGCGGAGCGTGTCGGCGCGCCCGCCCTTCCCGCCCGCGCTGGCCGGTCGTGGCGGGGCGTTCGCCGGCCGCGCGGCCGAGCTCCGCGCGGTCAGCGACGCGCTGCGCCCCGGGCGGCGCGGGGTGCTGCTGCTGGCCGGCGAGCCCGGGATCGGGAAGACGCGGCTGCTCGCGGAGGCCGGGCGGGCGGCGCACGCCGACGGCGCCACCGTGCTCTACGGCCGCTGCCACGAGGAGCGCCTGACGCCGTACGAGCCGTTCGTGGAGGCGCTGGCGGCGCTGGCGGGCGCCCCGCTCGCGGTCGATGTCGGCGCGGCTGAATTGGCCCGTCTGGTGCCGCCGCTCGCCCGGTCGCTCGGCCCGGCGCCCGCGCCGCCCGCGGCCGAGGGCGAGCGCTGGCGGCTCTTCGAAGCGGTCGCGGCCGCGCTCCCGCCGCCCGTCGTGCTGCTGCTCGACGACCTCCACTGGGCCGACGCCGGCACACTCCGGCTCCTCAGCCACCTGCTCCGCCGCGCGCATCCGCCCGTGGTGGCCGGCGCCTACCGCGACACCGACGTCTCCCGCCGGCATCCGCTCGCCGCCGCGCTCGCCGACCTGCGCCGGGACGGGCTGGTCGAGCGGCTCGCGGTGGGCGGGCTGGACGAGGCCGCGGTGGCGGAGCTCGTCGCCGGCGAGCACGGCCCGCCCGGCCTGGCCGGGCCGCTGCAGCGCGAGACCGGCGGCAACCCGTTCTTCGTCGAGGAGGTGCTGCGCCACCTGGAGGGCGCGGCCGAGCCCGGGCGGCTGCCGATCCCCGAAGGCGTCAAGGACGTGATCGGCCGCCGGCTCTCGCGCCTGGCCCCGGACACCGGCCGCACGCTGGCCGTCGCCGCCGTCGCCGGGCGCGAGTTCGACGTGACGCTGCTGGAGGCGCTGCTGCCCGAGGTCGACGTGCTCGGCGCGCTGGAGGAGGCCGCCGCCGCGCAGATGGTCCGCGAGGCGCCCGGCGTGCCGGGCCGCTTCGCGTTCGCCCATGCGCTTGTGCGCGAGACGCTCTACGACGAGCTCAGCCTCACCCGCCGCGTCCGCACGCACCGCGCGCTGGCGGACGCGCTGGCCACCCGGCCCGCGCCGCGGCTGGCGGAGCTCGCCCACCATCGGCTGGAGGCCGCGGCCGCCGGGGACGCGGCGGAGGCCGCCGACGCCGCGCTGGCCGCCGCCCGCGAGGCCCTCGCCGCGCTCGCGTACGAGGAGGCGGCGAGCTTCTGCGAGCGCGGCCTGACCGCCCTGGAGGACGCCGAGCCCCGCCGCCGCGCCGAGCTCCAGCTCGCGCTCGGCGACGCCCGCCTGCGCGCCGGCGACCGCGACGGCGCCCGCGCCGCGTTCGCCGCAGCTGCCGGGTTGGCGAGAGGCGAGATGGCGCGCGAGGGTGGTGCCGCGGAGCTGCTCGCGCGGGCGGCGCTGGGGTTCAGCGGGCTCGGCGTGACGATCATCGCGGTCGACGCCGATGCCGTGGCGCTGCTCGAGGAGGCGCTGGCTGCGCTGCCGGATGACCATCCGCTGGGTGCGCGGCTCGTGGCGCGGCTGGCCATCGAGACGTACTACGCGAGCACGCCGCAGCGCCGCAAGGCGCTCGGCGACCGCGCGGTCGACCTCGCTCGCAAGAACGATGCGACGTCGCTGCTCGACGCGCTGAACGCCCGCCACGCCGCGCTGTGGAGCGCCGCCTATCTGGACGAGCGGCTGACGACCGCCGGCGAGATGATCGCGCTGGCCCGCGAGGTGGGCGACGCCGAGCGCGAGCTCCAGGGCCGCAACTGGCGCGTCACCGACCTGCTCGAGCGCGGCGACCTCGCCGAGGCGCGCAGGGAGATCGCGGCGCACGAGGCGCTGGCCGAGCGGCTCAAGCTGCCCGCCTACCGCTGGTGGGGGCCGATGTGGCGCTCCTCGCTGGCGATCCTCGAGGGCCGCTTTGCCGACGCCGAGGCGCTGATCGCCACCATCGGCGGCGACCCCAACGCGGACCTCTACGCGGAGATCCAGCGCTACGGGCTGGACTGGGCGCGCGAGCGGTTCGAGCTCTTCGACGAGGAGGCGATCGACCGCGAGTCCGGCCGGCCCGCCGAGTACGCCTATCGCTCCGGCTTCGCCTGGATCCTCTGCCTGAACGGGCGCGAGGACGAGGCCCGCCGCCAGGTCGAGTGGGTGACCGCGGACGACTTCGCCCGCTTCAAGGACGACATGAACAGCCTCGCGGCGCTGACCGAGCTCACGCAGGCGCTCGTGCTGCTGGACGAGCCCGGCCCGGCGGCCGGCGTGCTCGAGCGGCTCGCGCCCTACGCCGACCGCAACGTGGTCAACGGCCGCGGCGCGTCCGGGTACGGCTCGGCCGCCCACCACGTCGCCGCGCTCACCGCCCTGCTGGGCCGCCACGAGGAGGCCGGGCCGCGCTTCGAGGCGGCGCTGCGCCACAACGCCGCGCTGGGCAGCCGGCCGTGGGTGGCCCGCACGCAGGAGCGCTACGCCGCCTCCCTGCACGCCCGCGGCGAGCACGACCGGGCGCGCGAGCTCGCGCGGGCCGCGGCGGCGACGGCCCGCGAGCTCGGCATCGCCCCGCTCGCCGAGCGGGCGCAGCGACTCGCCTAGACGTGGACGCCGCGCAGCGCGGGCAGCACGTGCTCGCCGTAGAAGCGGATCGCCCCCAGCGGGTCCGCGCCCGAGTTGTTCTGCAGCACTCCTCCTGGGAGGTCCCGATGAAGTAGCGGGTCATACGCCGGGGCTACCCGGGATCGACCCGCCGGCGCGCCTGCTTGGTGTCCGCGCGCCGGCGCTTGTCCTCGAGCCGCCGGCGGCGGCTCGCGGCCGTCGGGCGCGTAGAAGTGCGCGGCCGCTGGACCTCGAGCGCCCGGGCCAGCCGCTCCGCGAGCCGCTCCAGCGCCAGCGCCCGGTTGCGCGACTGCGAGCGCGCATCCTGGGCGATCGCTGTCACCCGCGGGCCGCAACGCGCCATGATCCGCGACTTCTGCCCATCGCTCAGTACGGCGGACGCGGCGACGTCGAAACTCGCCTCGATCCGCGACGCGGTGACGTTCGCGTGCTGGCCGCCGGGGCCGGAGGAGCGGGAGGCGCGCAGCTCGATCTCCGCCAGCGGGATCTCCAGGCCGGCGCGAATGGGCAGGGAATTCGTCACAGTGTGGGAAGCACGGTACTTCCGGCCCCGTATCCGGTTAGAGTGGCCGGAGCCTTCCCATGGAAGCATCTGCGATCCACGTCCCCGCAGCCGGCGTCCGCCGGGGTCCGCACGGCCTGGTGTGGCTGCGAGTGCGCTCCGACGAGCAGCTGCTCGCGCTGTTCCGCGGCGGCAGCGACGACGCGTTCCGCGTCCTGCACGACCGCTACCGCCAGCGGCTGTTCGCGTATGTGCGCCAGATGCTCAGCTCGTGCTCGCGCCAGGATGCCGAGGACGTGCTGCAGGACGTCTTCGTCCGGGCCTACGGCGCGCTGCGCAACGACGCGCGGGACATGAACGTGCGCGCCTGGCTGTACCGGGTGGCGCACAACCGCTGCGTCGACCACCTGCGCCGGCCGGTGCCGCCGGCGATCGAGCTCTTCGAGGTGTCCCGCAAGCCGCTGCACGACCCCGTGGAGGAGGCGCAGCGGCGCGACGACCTGCGCCGGCTCGTCGAGGACGTCGGCCGGCTGCCCGAGCAGCAGCGTTCGGCCCTGCTGATGCGCGAGATCGACGGCATGACCTACGCCGAGCTGGCGGCGGCGCTGGACGTCACCGTCCCCGCGGTCAAGTCCCTGCTGGTGCGCGCGCGGGTCGGGCTGGTCGAGGCGATCGAGGCCCGTGACGCCGACTGCTCCGAGATCCGCGCGGACCTGCTGCGCTCCTACGACCGCGGCGTGAAGGCCTCCGGCCGGGCGCGCCGGCACATGCGCTCCTGCGACGGCTGCCGGGAGTACCGCGGGGCGCTGCGCGGCATGCGCCGGTCGTTCGCCGCGCTCACGCCGGTCGGCGCGGGCCCGCTGGCGTTCGCGGCCAAGCTGATCGGCCTGGGCGGCGCCGGTGGCGGCGCTGCCGCGGGCGGCAGCGCGGCGGCCGGCGGCGGTGCCGCGGCGGTCGGCGGCGGCGGACTCGCCGTGGGCGGCGGAGTGGCCACCGCCACGGCGTGCAAGGTGGCCGCGGTGGTCTGCGCGACCGCGCTCGCCGGCGGCGCCGTCGAGGTCAAGCGCGAGATCTCCCACCGCCCCGCGCACAAGCACGCGACCGCCGCCGCGCACCCGCGGCCGGCGACGACGTCCGCGGCCCACTCCGCGGTCACCGTCCCCCATCTGCGCGCGCGCCACGTCTTCGTCCCGCCGCTCGTGGTCCACCGCATCCAGGTGACGACGCCGGCCAAGCGGGCGCACAAGCACCAGGCGCCGCCGCGGCTCGTCGCCACGCCGGCGCCGACGCCCGCGGGCACCGCCGACCCGTCCGCGGCCGGCATCTCCGCGCAGACCGGCGGCGCGCTCGCTCCGCCCGCCTCGCCGCCGGCCGCCACGACGCCGGTGCCGACCACCACGCCGCCGGCCGTCGCCCCGCCGGTCTCCGGCACGCCGGAGGACGGGACCCCGGCCGCCGTCGCCGGCGCCGCCGCCACGGCCGACCCCGCCGCGGCCGCCGGCGCCGCCGCCGCTCCGCCGGCCGCCGCGGCGACGAGCACGCCCACCCCGCCGCCCGGTAGATAGTCTCGGGCCATCGAGTACCTCGAGCCCCTCGCGCACGAGACGTTGCTGGTCCGCCGCGGGCGCCGGTCCGGGCTGTTCACGATGGTCGCCGTGCACTCGACGGCGCGCGGGCCCGCGCTGGGCGGCTGTCGCATGTGGACCTACGGGGACTCGCGCGACGCGGTGCGGGACGTGCTGCGGCTCTCGCGCGCCATGACGTTCAAGGCCGCTGTCGCCGGGCTGCCGCTCGGGGGCGGCAAGGGGGTCATCAAGCTCAATCCGGACGACGCGGTGCTCACGCCCGAGCGCCGCGAGGCGGTGCTGCTCGACTTCGGCGACACGGTGGAGGCGCTCGGCGGCGCCTATCTCACCGCCGAGGACGTCGGCACCTCCGAGCCCGACATGGAGACGATCGCCGGGCGCACCAAGCACGTCACCGGGCTCGCGGAGGCGCGCGGCGGCTCCGGCGATCCGAGCCCGTGGACCGCGCTGGGCTGCCACGTCGCGCTGCAGGTGACGGCGGAGCGGGCGTTCGGGAGCGAGTCGCTGCGCGGCCGCAGCGTCGCGGTCATCGGCCTCGGCCACGTCGGCGGCCGTCTCGCGGAGCTGTGCGCGCAAGAGGGCGCGCAACTCGTGGTGGCCGACGTCGACCGGCGCAAGCGCGAGCTGGCCGAGCGGCTCGGCGCCCGCTGGACCGACCCCGGCGACGCGCTGACCGCCGAGGTCGACCTGCTCGCGCCCTGCGCGCTGGGCGGCGTCCTCAACGACGACTCGGTCCCCGCGCTGCGCTGCCGGGCGATCGCCGGCGCGGCCAACAACCAGCTCGCGGATGACAGCCTGGCCGACGCGCTGGCCGCCCGCGGCATCCTCTGGGCGCCGGACTTCGTCTGCAACGCCGGCGGGATCATCAACATCGCCGTCGAGCTCGAGCCCGAGGGCTACTCCCCGGAGCGCGCCGACACCCGCGTCCGTGCCGTCGGCGACACCCTGCGCCAGATCTTCGAGAGCGCCGAGGCGTCCCGCACCACCCCGCTCGCCGCCGCGATGGAGCTCGGCCGCGCCCGCCTGTCCGGCGACGGCGCGGAGCTCCCCGCGGCTTAGACCGAGCGTCCCTCCTCGCGCAGCTTCTCGAGGTGCGCGCGCAGGCTCAGCGCGGCAAAGCCGCGGACGGCCGGCGGCGCGTCCGGCCAGGCGGCGTCGAGCAGCGCGTCCTCGCCGCGGACGCCGGCGTCGAGCGCGGCGACCAGGCGCCGCTCGCGCATGGCGCGGTGGGCGAGGTACTCGTCGAGCTTGGCCGCCGGGTCCCAGACCTCGTCGCCGTGGCCGGGGCACAGCACCTCGAGCGGCAGCTCGCGCAGGCGGCGCAGGCCGGCGAGGTACTCGCGCAGGCGGCCGGAGACGAACACGCTGCCCGCCCCCAGGACGGCGTCGCCGGTGAACGCGGCCGGGCCGGCGACGAGCACCAGGTGGTCGTCCGCGTGGCCGGGCACGGCGAGCACGGCGAACGGCCCGAACGAATCGCCGTCGACCAGCGTGACGTCGGCGCCGTGAGACGCGGCCAGCGGCGCGCCGAGCCGGTCCGCCAGCGCGCGGGCGCCCGCGGAGTGGTCGGCGTGGTCGTGGGTGAGCGCTACGCCGCCCGCGCCGCCGCGCGCGGCCACCTCGCCGGCGACGGCGTCCAGGTGCTCGGGCAGCGACGGCCCGGGGTCGACGACCCAGGCCGGCTCGCGGCCGACGACCCACGTGTTCGTGCCCGTGAGCGTCATCGGGCTCGGGTTGTGCGCCCGCACGCGGGCGATGCCGAGGTCCGCGAGCCGGCTCACCGGCGCGCCAGCCGGTAGACCGGGCCGTTCAAAGAGGTCACGTAGACCCGGCCGCGGGCGTCCTCGCCGAACGACGACAGGCCGGGGACGCTGAGGCCGGTCTGGTGGACCCGCGCCCGCGCGCCGGCCCGCAGCCGCGCCCACTCGACCTTGCCGCGGCAGTAGTCGCCCCACACGTAGCGGCCCCGCCAGGCGGCCGGCAGCCCCGGGTCGCGCAGGACGTAGCCGCCGGTGATCGAGCAGTAGCCGCGCGAGTGCGGCTCGACGATCGCCGGGAACACGGCGCCCGGAGCGGACTCGCCCGGCTTGTAGCGCGAGCGCCCCTCCCACACGCGCCAGCCGAAGTTGCGCCCCCGCGCCCGGCCGGGCCCCGCGATGTCGATCTCCTCCCATTTGTCCTGCCCGACGTCGGCGATGATGAGGTCGCCGTTGCGGTCGAACGAGAACCGCCAGGGGTTGCGCAGGCCGTACGCGTAGATCTCCGGCCGCGCGCCCGCCCGCCCTACGAACGGGTTCGTGCGCGGCACCGTGTAGGGCCGCCCGCCGCGCGCCCGCGGGTCGATGCGCAGGAGCTTGCCGAAGATCGTCCCCAGGTTCTGGCCGTTGCCGCGGGGGCCGTGCGGGTCGCCCTCCGAGCCGCCGTCGCCCACACCGACGTAGAGGAGCTTGTCCGGCCCGAACAGCAGCAGCCCGCCGTTGTGGTTGGACTCCGGGTCGCGCTGGGAGAGCAGGATCCGGGACGACCCCGGGTCGGCCACGTCCGCGGTCCGCCTGCGGTACTCCACGATCCGCTCGTCACCGTTCGGCTGCGCTGTATACATGATGTAGAACAGCCCGCTGCGCGCGTAGTCGGGCGCGAAGGCCAGCGACAGCAGGCCCTGCTCGCCGCCGGACACCACGAGCTGGTGGATGTCCAGGAACGGCGTGGCCAGCCTCTGGCCGTCCTTGACCACCCAGACCCGTCCGCCCTGCTCGACGACGAAGATCCGGTGCGTGTCGCCCGGCGGCGCGGTCACGTAGAGCGGCGAGTCGAAGGAGCCGACCTTGGCCAGCCGCAGCGGGCCGGACGAGAGCGCGGTGGCGGCGCTGCTGCCGCCACCGCAGCCGGCGAGCGCGACGACGAGGGCGGCCAGGACGAGTCGCGCTCGCATCCGGGCCGAGTCTACGGGGCCGTCGACATGACCACGCGGGTGCGATAGCGGCGGAAGTCCGGCGCGTCGCCGGCCACCCACTCCAGCAGCGGCGGGGCGGCCGCGGCGAGACCGCGCGGGAAGACCGGGCGGAAGTCGGCGCCCGGCAGCTCCGGTACCGGGAGCTCGGCCCATGTGCGGCCGCCGTCGGCGGTGTGGAGCAGCCGGACCCGCCAGGGCGTGCCGTCGCCGGCGTTGCCGGCCAGCGCCAGCCACGACGGGTCCTCGTGGCGCAGGCTCGCGCCGCCGTCGCCGTAGCCGCCGTAGTGGCCGTGCCCATCCGCGGCCAGCCGCGAGACCCAGGCGCCGCAGGCGAAGGTGGCGTAGAAGAAGCGGTCGCCGTGGAGGCTCGAGCGCGTGTAGGCCACCACGGGCGCGCCGGTGCGCCGGTCCAGGGCCACGTCCATCGGCCACGCCCGCCCGCCGCCGACGTAGTAGCGGTACACGACGTCGAGCCGCCCGGCGCGGAACGGCAGGTCGCGCGCGGTGCCGATCAGCGACCCGTCGGCGCGGTAGAAGCGCCCGCCGCGCATGCGCATGTAGAACAGGCTCGTGCGCGCGCTGTGCGGATGGCCGTCGCTGAACACCATCGAGATCCCGTCGGGGCCGCCGGCGTACTTCGCGTAGGGTCGCTGGCGCCCGCCGGGCCGCGGCTGCCCCAGCATCAGCGTGCGGGCCCGCGCCCAGCGGCGCCCGTCGGCCGTCCAGGTGAAGATCGGCTGCAGGCACGGGCCGCGCAGGAACAGGTACAACCGCCCGCCGTCGACGACCAGGTTCGGATAGGTGTAACCCAGTCCACACCCTTGGGGGAGTGACACAGTGCGCACCGGGCCGAACCCGCCGGTCAACCCGTACGCGCGCCGCGACTCACGGAAATGCACGAACATGTGACGGTTCACCGGATAGGTGTGACCGCTGTGCGGGCTGGAGAACGCCCACAGCCGGCCATGCCAGAAGACCAGGCTCGGGTTGTTGTGGTCATCGCGCTCGAGGCGGGCGAACAGCGGCACGACCGTGTGCTCGCCGGTGGCCCGGTCGACCCGCACGAGCACCGGCCGGCCGCGGTCGGTGACGCAGCCGGTGAGGACCGTGCGGCCGCGGACCAGGGCTCGCGGGTCGCCGAAGAACGACCAGGAGCAGTCGGCGAGGCTGACGGCCCGGGGTGTCCGGGCGGTGTCGTTCGCCGGCCGCCCGCAGGCGCGGCCGGCGGCCAGGCCCAGAGCGAGCAGGGGCAGCACGAGCCAGAGCGCTCGCAGCGCGCGTCGCGACACTTCGACCTCCCTCGCGACGAGCGGCGCCGTCGCACTGTCGGAAAATGTGTCGCTAAGCTATGGGCGGACCCGCGGCCCTACAGCCCCACCAAGGTGTGAACCGGGGCTCACACACCAAGGTGTGAGTGTCAGCGCACCACGAGCTTGCCGAACAGGCGCTCCAGCTCGCCCGCCGGGTCGGCCGTCAGGCCCGTGTGGACCGGCCCCGGCTGCACCATCGTGCTCGACGGGGCGACGACCCAGTGGAAGCGCTCGGACGGAGGCAGAGAAGCCAGCGGGCCGCCCGCCGCGTCGCCGGCGGCGATGCGCTCGATCGTCTCCAGCGCCGCTCGGACCTCCGCCGCGTCGCAATCGGGCGCGAGCGCGGTCAGCAGCCCCTCGTCGAGCTGCGTGCGGGCGCCGAGGAACCGCAGCGGGCGGCAGAACAGCACGACGCCGGCGTTGACCGCCTCGTCGCGCTCCACCCGGGGGACGATCCGCAGGGCGGCGTACTGGAACGGCTCACGCCCGGGCACGCTCGGCCTCCTCGGCGAACTCGCGCGGGCCCTCGAGCCGGCGCGCGAGGAACTCGGCGTAGGCGTCGCCGTTCGCCCACTCGGCCGGCACGAGCGCCGCCACGCCCGGGTCGGCCCGGCCGGCCAGCCGCGCGTCGGCCTCCAGCACCGACCCGGCGGCCGGCAGCAGCACGTGGTCGCGGATCGGCGCGAACGCCGCGCGCGCCCGGGCGAGCGGGTCGGCGCCGTGGAACGCGTACAGCGCCGCGCCGTGGTCGATCAGCCACAGGTTGCCGTGCCAGCGCAGCAGGTTCGGGTTGCGCGGCGTGCGGTCGACGTTGGTGACCAGCGCGTCGAGCCACACCACGTCGGCGGCCAGCTCCGGCTCCGGCGGCTGCGCCGGCAGGTAGGGCAGCGAGCCGGGCAGATAGTCGACGCCCAGGTTGATCCCGGCGGAGGCGGCGATCAGCTCCTGGATCTCCGGGTCCGGCTCGGCCGCGGCGAGGGCCGGGTCGAGCTCCACGAGCACGAGCTCCGGCACCGGCAGCCCGAGCCCGCGGGCCAGCTCGCCGGCCACGATCTCCGCCGCCAGCGCCTTGGGCCCCTGCCCGGCGCCGCGGAACTTGAGCACGTACAGGCCGTCGTCGTCGGCCTCGACGATCGCCGGCAGCGAGCCGCCCTCGCGCAGCGGGGTCACGTAGCGCGTGGCGGTCACCGTGCGCAGCACCGCTGCCATGATGGCGGCATGGCACCGCCCGTGCTGTGGACCCCGCCCGACCCGCTGCTGCAGCGCTGCGCGCTGGGCGCCTTCCGGCGCGAGCGCGGCTTCGCGAGCTACGACGAGCTGTGGCGCTGGTCGGTCACCGACCTCGAGGGCTTCTGGGGCGCGATCTGGGACCGCTACGGCGTCGGCGAGCGCGGCGCGACCGTGCTCGCGTCGGATGCCATGCCCGGTGCGCAGTGGTTCCCGGGCACGCAGCTCAACTACGCCGAGCACGCGTTCCGCGACCGCGACGACGGAGCGCTCGCCATCGTGGCCGGCGGCGAGAGCCGGCCCGACGCGGAGTGGACCTGGGGCGACCTGCGCTCCCAGGTGCAGCGGATCGCCGCCGGCCTGCGCCGCCTGGGCGTGACGAAGGGCGATCGCGTGGTGGCCTACATGCCGAACATCCCGGAGACCGCCGCGGCGTTCCTGGCCACCGCGTCGCTGGGCGCGATCTGGTCGAGCTGCTCGCCGGACTTCGGCGCGCGCAGCGTGATCGACCGCTTCGCCCAGATCGAGCCGAAGGTGCTGCTGGCGGTGGACGGCTACCGCTACAACGGCCGCGGCTTCGACCGCCGCGACACGGTGAGCGCCGTCCGCGACGCCATCCCCGGCCTCGAGCACACCGTGCTGCTGCGCTACCACGATCCCAACGCCACGCTCGACCGGGCCCTCGACTGGGACGAGCTCACGGCCGATGACGCCCCGCTGAGCTTCGAGCGCGTGCCGTTCGACCAGCCGCTGTGGGTGCTCTACTCGTCCGGCACGACCGGGCTGCCCAAGGCGATCGTCCAAGGGCAGGGCGGCATCCTGCTCGAGCAGCTGAAGATCCTCCACCTGCACGTCGACGCGCAGGCCGGCGACCGGCTGTTCTGGTTCACCACGACCGGCTGGATGATGTGGAACTTCATCGTCTCCGGGCTGCTCACGCCGGCGACGATCCTGCTCTACGACGGCTCGCCCGGCCACCCCGACATGACCGCGCTGTGGGACTTCGCGGCCCGCACCCGGATGACCACGTTCGGCACCAGCGCGAGCTACATCGGCGCCTGCATGAAGGCGGGGATCGAGCCGGCGCGCGACCGCGACCTGAGCGCGCTGCGCGCGGTCGGCTCGACCGGCTCGCCGCTGTCGCCGGAGGGCTTCCGCTGGGTCTACGAGCACGTCGGCGCCGACACCTGGCTGTTCTCCACCAGCGGCGGCACCGACCTGTGCACGGCGTTCGTCGGCGGCGTGCCCGAGCTGCCGGTCTACGAGGGCGAGCTGCAGGCCCGCTCGCTCGGCGC